>CAJOLG010000113.1 GCA_905235315.1 uncultured Solobacterium sp.
CAGTACAGGGTTTCCTTCGACTATCTTTGCCCAGTAACATCGCATGGATAAATGAAATTTCGGATAATCATATTCTATGGTTGTGAGATACTCTCCTACTTCAATTTTCGTTTTCAGTTCCTCTTCAATTTCGCGTTTCAGTGCATGTTCGGGCGTTTCGCCTTCCTCCACTTTTCCGCCGGGGAATTCCCATCCGTCTTTGAAATCCCCGTATCCTCTCTGGGTTGCGAAGATACGATCTCCGTCACGTATGATTGCGGCAACTACATTAACAGTTTTCATTCGCCAATATCCCCGCTCAGAATGTAATCATAAATATCATTTCTCATATAACAGTTTGTTACGTTTCTCTCTATTTTATCTGGAATATGAATTAATCTATTTCTTCTATTCCGATATGTTTGAGATATTGATACGTTTCTTCGTAGTACTCCGGTAATCTCGTACTATCTTCCCAAAATCCAGTTGCCGTTCTATTTGGATTCCCTTCCGGCACACAGATAATCATTCCTTCCCGCGCGCGGGTCAATAACACTCTGTACGCATTAAGCATATACATCTGTAATTCTTTCTTGCTTTCAGTATTTGCAATCTGTTCCACCCATCTGGTATTACCGTTAAACTTATAAAAATGCCACTTTCCGTTTTCACACCTCATGTCCGCATCCCACAAGACACATGTATAGTCCAGTTCCAAGCCCTGCACCTGAATTTCAGTGGCCGCATCCTCAAGATAATTTGATGATCTTGTATCAGCTTTGTCTTCAAGAAACCAATGAACCGTATTTTCATCACCAGACGGCAGTATATGAATAGCTAATGGTTTGAATCGGGCTGATTCCTTTGTTACGAGAACACCTGTGCGTTCTGAACCTCGAACTTTTTCGTGCAACCACTTTCTTGCTTTTGTCATATCACGAGTCAAATAAATCGGGTACCGATCCTTTATCTCGCGGTATAACGTAGACGCATTATCATCAAACGATAATAATGCATGTACGAATGCAGATACCTTTTCAGCTCTAAACGATCGTAATGAAACTGCTAAATGAAGATCTTCCGTATATGTCACATTGGGATTATCTTTCAGCAGTTCATTGACTCGACCTTCCGCATATTCTTTATCTGTCAACTGTGGCGAAATATATACATTCCAATGTCTAAAATGATCATTAAGTGCTTTAATCCATTCACTGATTCCGGCTTCGCCAGTATTAATCTCCTGGCCGCCGCCAACCAGACAAACAATTGTTGCCCAATCCTCCCGTTGATCAAGTGACCAGATCAGAAACGCCGCTTCTGAAAGTGGAAAGTTAGGGACTTTCAGTTTATTACCGTAGGTACCGCCACGCTTCAGATAGGCAGCCAGTCTTTCATGCGTCCAAGAACGCTGTGCTTCATCAAAGATCGCGACATGCTCTACTTCGCCATATCCGGCGTTTGCTGTTTTCACAGCTTTCTGCGGATCTATTTCAAGCACACCATTTTCTACGGGATTCTTTATCTTCGCCAGCATGTTATCACGATAACGATGAATCATCTGAATTGATTTACTGACTTCACGTCGGGCATCTGTTTTATTTTTCTTTTCATGCCTCAACGCACAGCGCTTCACATTATCTTGGGCCAGTGCTTCTGTTAATACCGCAACTAATGGCCCATTTCCAGACAGATAAACGGCCCCTTCATCTTTAACTGGTTCCGTATTTCCCTGGTAGGTTTGTTTAATTGCCACGTCAAGGCCAACTAATGTTTTGCCGGCACCCGGCACACCTGTCACAAAGCAAATGCTTTTCTTATGATTTGCTTTACTGTTCCTGATAATATCCATGACGCAAGCAATCGTTCGATCTGTTGATACATCATCCGCCTCATGTCTGGTGATGTTTTCAACTGAATGATTTTCATAAAGAGTTCTCGCAGCCTCAATAATGGTAGGTGTAGGTGCATATGGACTGATAACCCAGTTATCATTAACAGGTGTTTCATTCGGATACTTTTCTATAACAGCAGTTATCAATTGATGGATATGATCTCTTCCGGTTACCAAGGGATTTACAATTCCATCATCATATGCGGACATCTGAATCACATTAGAAACCCTGTTATACTTGGTCGCAACCAGGATCGGAACAATGATTCTATCTTCGCTGTATTTGTGAAAATTCTTCAGATCCAATGCGTAATCAAGTACTTGATCAATATCACCTTCCAGTATCCGACTCTCTCCAACCTTGAATTCAATGCAAAACACAATGCCTTTATAAAGAAGTGTTACATCAATACGTTTACCAAGGCGAGGAATATCGTATTCAAAAACAATTTTTCCATTCTTATCATCCAGAACAGAAAGATTGTCCTTCATGATTTCTATTTCATCTTTCCAGGCTTCTCGTGATGTGGTAAGTATATCTCCATGATAATTGTTATTTAAACAACCAAAGATAGACATATCCGCTTCATTAATAAAGTCTGTAATATAACCCTCATATAAGCATCTCGGGCTTCTACTCATATCACGATATTCCTTTCATATTTTCTTCATTGAGCGGTCTATTCGTTTAAATATCTCTGAATGGGCGATACTTAAATACTTGCTTGAAGGAATACTACCTTGAAAATAATTTGTTAAGAACTGATTATTCACAAATCATAATGATCCACATGCATTATTCATGCGGGTGTGCCGCAAAGAAGTCGGTTAACCCCGGCACAAACTTGGTCTTTCTTCCAAGGCCTCCGTTACGGAATATGAAGGAAGTTCCATCATATTCATCATAGTTGGGGAATGCTTCTTCCATCAGCCGTCTGGATTCTTCACTCATCGGCACAATGTAGTCTGTCTTTACACCATCCTCCCGGATGCCGACGCTGGCAAACATATAATCCGCATCTGTGGATGCCATTGCTTCAGGCGCAATGCCTTTTAAGCGTTCTGCCAGTTCTTTGGATATATCTTCATTGAGGGAGTTCACCAGTCCGATTCCGAACTTCACACCGCTTGTTTCATATTCTTTATAGTCAGAGAACATGATTTCCATATCGGTAAATCCGTCATACGACATAACCCGTTCATGAAGGGCGTTAAACAACGCATCCGTATCGGTTACTCCCGCAATCTCCGCAAGTGCAGGGACTGCTTTCCGGTCTGCGTCTGTGGTTGTAGAGCCGGTGAGATTAGTGGTGTCGGAGAGAACCGCCGCCAGCAGGATATACGCTGTCTTAGGATCGATTTCAAACCCATAGTTCATATAATCCAGCCAGACAATCGTAGCGGTGGCTCCGATGGGTCTTGCCTCATAGAAGACCTGATGCCCGGTATTTACCGAGCCCACTCCGTGATGATCCATGATGCCGACGATATGGGCATCGACCATATCATCCGCAGCCTGGGTGTATTCACTGTGATCGACCAGAAAGATGGTTTCTCCGGCTGCGCTTTCCAGTATTTCCGGCATTTCAACGCCCGCCTGCTCGAGAATATAGGCCGTCTCGTTATTTACCTTCTCGGTAATTCTCGGCTCTGCCTGATACCCCAGCTTCCCCAGCAATCCCGCATAGGCAATTGCTGTGCATACGGTATCCGAGTCCGGGCTCTTATGGCCGATCACATAGATCGTATTCCCTTCATCGCTCATATGACCGGCCGCTTCCCGGTTCAATAACTGCAGTTCGGTTGCCGCTGTCTGCCCTTCGGTTCCGCCGTTCGGTTCTCCGGTTTTATCCGCAAGGATTCTTCCGCTGTAAAAGCCAAGAAGAGATGCCGCACATACCGTGATAATCCATGCCGGTATCATCCACTTACTGTTTTGTTTCATTTGATCTGTCCCTCGTTTGTCAGTAATTCGTCTGCCTGTGCAGTCAGGTTCGTTTTCAGCGGGGAAGCATATCACCGTGAATCGATTCTTTACGCTCCCGCTGTTTCATATGCTTTGACTGCTTCGTCATACGCCTTCTTTGTCCGTGCATCAAACAATACCCACATCACAAGATCAAATGCATCGGGATGGGCATTGATATATTCCTGTACTGCTGAGACGGCAGTTTTCGCCGCTTCGTTTACCGGGTAGGAATATACCCCGGTAGAGATGGAAGGAAACGCGATCCTGCGGATGCCGTGTTCTTCCGCAACCTGCAGCGATCTTTTATAGCAACTCCGCAGAAACGCCTCCTCATTCCGGCTGCCGCCGTAATAGACCGGGCCGACGGTATGAATAACATACCTGCACGGCAGGTTGTATGCCCGGGTGATCTTGGCATCTCCGGTATCACAGCCATTCAATGTGCGGCATTCCTCTAACAGCTTTGGCCCGGCAGCCCGATGGATGGCACCATCCACTCCGCCGCCTCCCAGCAGGCTGTTATTGGCCGCATTGACAATGGCTTCTGCCTCCGTGACCTTTGTGATATCTCCGAGTATGGTTTTCAGAACGGTTTTGTTCATTGTATTAACCTCATGGAAACAGCCAGGGTTCTCCGCCCTCTTTCCTCTATTTTATTCTTTATAACGTCATAAAAACATATCCGGCATACAAAAAACATGCCATTCTGTGCAGGCAGTACCGGGTCTGATCCAATACCGGCCATCCTGTATTCCCTGCAGGGATGATGTTTTTGGATATCTGTTATTCGCAAACGCCGCTGTTGAACCGGTGTCAGAGTTATCATCTGATTCCGGTTTGAACCATTTCTGCGTTCGGCAATCTTCGGTATCGCACCATACGCTGTCTGTAATCCGGCTTCCTTACCGCAGTTGAAACTGTACGGTAAAACCCGAAATAGAACAAAATTCATAAATAAAATCAAAAAATTTTCAATTTCTGCGGGGATTTTGCGAAATGAAAGGCAAAGAGGAAAGCAGGAGGAAGTCAGAAATGAACAACAGAGAATTACAGCCTGCAGTCACCCCATCGTTATTCCGGTTCCTGTTCGGAAATGAAAAGCACAGGGAATGGACCCTGTCCCTGTTCAATGCGCTCAGCGGAAAGGAGTATACCGACCCGGAAGAGATCCGATACCGCAATATGGAAGATGTCCTGTACATCAAAGTCAAAGAAGACGTCGTCTTTCTCTACGGAAGCACCATGAACTTCTATGAACACCAGTCTGCCTGGTCCCCGAATCTTCCGTTCCGGATGCTGGAATATGCCGCGAAGCAGTTTTCGGATATCGCAAGGGAATTGAGAAGAGCGGTATATTCCGGGCAGAGAGTGACATTTCCGAAACCGAAGTTCTTTGTGCTGTACAACGGGACAGACAGGGATGTGCCTGCGGAAACGACATTGAAACTGAGCGGAAGCTATGATACGATTAATCGTAGTGATGAACTTGGGGAAGCATATGATCTGGAAGTGATCGTACATGTGATCAACATCAACAGCGGGATCAATGAAGCCTTACAGGAGAAATGCCGGCCGCTGAAGGAATACACATGGATCATATCATCCGTGCGGCAGGAGAAAGACAGCGGGCAGACGCTGAATGATGCGATCCGTACGGTGATCAGAAACATTCCCGATGACTTTGTGATACGCGAAGAAATACTGACAGAACGTGAGAGGGTAACTGGTTGACGAGGAATGGAATGCCGAACAGCTGGAGAAACTGAAAGCGGAATACCGGGAAGACGGATTAAAAGAGGGTATTGAACAAGGCATTGAACAGGGTATTGAACAGGGTATTGAAAAAACAAAAGCCGAAATAGCACAGATGATGCTTCTGAAAGGATATCCGGATACTGAAATAGCGGACGTCATTAAGGTCACCCCGGAATATGTGGCCGCCTTAAGAGACGAACTGTCCGGACAGAACGTAAGCTGACTATGAATACACTGTTCCGAATACTGCAGAATACAGGAGGGTAACTGGCATGTTGTTTGACGAGGAATGGAATGCCGAACAGCTGAAGAAGCTGAAAGCGGAATACCGGGAAGACGGATTAAAAGAGGGCATTGAACAGGGCATTGAAAAAACAAAAGCCGAAGATGTGCGTGCTCTGATTCTTGAAGGATTTGAAGATTCATTGATACAGAGGTGCTTGAAGGTCACCAATATGTGGCTGCCTTAAGAGATGAAATTGCACAAACGCGCGACCGGTAATTGCTATACGCCGCTGCAGAATTATGCAGGGCGTATTTTTTTATTTCACCTATGAAAAAGCGGTATTGCCGGAATACCGCTTTACGTCAGGAAGTAATATCAGACGCTTATCTGCACTTTTCAAACGCCTGTTCGAAGTCTTCGATCAGATCGTTGACATCCTCGCATCCGCAGGAAATGCGGATCAGGTTGTTGTAGGCCTTCTTCGGAAACATCAGAGTAACAACATCCCCGAGGCTGGTTGCGATAGGCGGGATGGTTGTCGCATCACAGAACCGGCACATCTCTTCATAGCCGCCCTTCAGATGCACACACAGCATCCCTCCGAAATTACCGTTCACAAAGAGTTTCTCTGCCAGTTTGTGCTGGGGGTGGCTTTCAAGGCCGGGGTAGGTGACAAAGTCAACTTCCGGCCGGGCTTCAAACCATTTTGCGAGTGCCATCGCGTTTTCGGACTGCTGCTTAAGCCGCAGCGGCATGGTACGCACACTGCGCAGGGCCAGCCATGCGTCATACGGGCTGATGTGTGAACCGAGGTTGTCATAGTAATAACGAACCCGGTTGATGTCTTCCCGGCGTCCGGCTACGATGCCGCAGAGCGCATCTCCGTGACCGACATAATACTTTGTGCCGGAGTGAACCACAAGATCCGCGCCCCAGTCCAGGGGCCGCATGACACACGGCGAAAGGAAGGTATTGTCAACGATAAACAGGCAGCCGTGCGCATGGGCAATCTCTGCGATTGCCGGGATATCAGAAAGCTTCAGCTGCGGATTGGAGAGAGCCTCCAGATAGACGACTTTTGTGTTCGGCCGCATAGCCTTCTCAATGTTTTCCAGTTCCAGTACTTCCACCCGGGAGGTTTCAATTCCTTTTGACGGCAGAATATCCGCAAACATGCTGGAGGTGCACATAAACGTGTCATCCGAACAGATGACATGATCGCCCGCATTCAGGTTGGAAAGCAGGGCATTACTGATCGCTGCCATACCGCAGGCGGTGATGACCGCATCCTCTGCGTTTTCCAGCGCACATACCTTCTTCTCCAGCGCATTGGTTGTCGGGTTGGTTGTACGGCTGTAGATATATAAATCCGGCTCCCACTGTGCGCCGCGTTCGAGCATCTCATCATACTGCTCGGCAGTCTCATAGCCAAACGTGGAAGTTTCATAAATCGGAGTGTTCATTGCCCGGGTAACGGGATCGGGGCCTTCGCCGCTCTTTACGGCCCGGGTGTTAAAGCGCATTCTTCGGTAATCGGTATCGTATCTGCTCATATGCTGGTTCTCCTGTCGTTTCGAAATGCCGCAAAACTGCCGGCCTTCCGTAATTTGATTATAAAAGGAAGCTGTGCGGTTTGCGGAAAAAAACGATCCCTTCAGAGGAATCGTTTCTGGTACTCACGAAATACCGGCCGGATCGGTTCTGAAATCTCCGGGAGCTGATCCGGGGGAAAGAAGCGCAGTTCGGACATCTCTTCTTTCTGCGGAACGGGAGTGCCGTGCCATTTGCGGCAGAGATAAACGATCTCAACATTCCAGACCTCATCTCCGTTGGGATAAATATAATGCGTTTCCTCGCCGGAGTTGATCAGGAAGAATTCCAGTTCATCAGCAGTCAGGCCGAACTCTTCCCGAAGTTCCCGCCTCGCGCATTCTTCCACCGTTTCTCCAAGGTTCAGAGAGCCGCCTGAATACCCCCATTTGAGGTTGTCGGTGCGGTGTCCCAGCAGCAGCCTGCCGGAATCATCAATGATAATCACACTGGCTGCACACTGCAGGAGCGGCCGGTGTCCGACCAGCTTCCGCAGATCCATGATGTAATCAGACATGGCTGGGATCCTTTTTGTTTAACCCGAGATTGTCCTGCCGCTTTTCATCATCGATCAGCTTGTCCAGACGGCTGAAATATTCATCATGGGTGCTGCGATACATCTGGTTGAAGGATTCATCCTGGCCGCTGTGCAGGAAGCCGATATAGTCATGTCCTTCGGCAGCGATCTCCGGTGCGATACGGGTAATGGTCGCAAGACCGACATTGGAACAGATATCCGAAATACGTTCGATATCCCCAAGGACATCAATGAAGTCCGCGCCGACATAGACATTGCATTTCCCTTTTGCCAGCCGGTTGAGGTGATTGGTCTTCAGGGCATCGACCAGATCGTCCACAACTTCTTCGAGCGGTTCGATTTCCTTTGCGGCATTTAAATCCCTGCGGCGGAATGCCTGATCGGTACGGTTGAGGATACGGTTGATGAGATCATGCAGTAAATCAAGCTCGCGGAGAGCGGTATCGGAGAAGGAGAGATTCTTTTCCGCAAGATCTCTTCCGGTCTCTGCGATGTTCATCGCATGATCGCCGAGGCGCTCATACTCCGTAACAATTTTGTAATACTCATTCAGAATCTGAACATGAATATCCGCGTTCAGATGTCCCGACAGGGAGGCCATGTAGCTGCTGAGCGAGTCGGTCATGAGATCAAGGCAGTTCTCCTCTTCATTGAGCTCTCTGAACCGGTCTTCCCGGAAATCATTCAGAAGTTCAAAGGAGGTGGTAATGTTGCGGGAAGCGACTTCCAGCATGGTTAACAGCAGATCATAGCAGGAGCGCAGGGCAAGGGCCGGAGTGGAAAAGAACACCGGATTAAGCGCTTCGAGCTTGTCCTTGTACTTGTTTTCGCTGACCGCTTTATCCGGAATAATACGGTATGCGGACGCTTCATAAAACCCGATAAACGGCATTAAAATCACCGCACTGGCAAGATTGAAGATCGTGTTGGTATTGGCAATAAAACCGGGATTGACGACCGCATTCCAGATCGGATCGAGCACACCGAACGCATGCAGGATACCAACCCCGAGAAGCACAGCAGCGGATTTACTGAGGTTGTACATGATATTCACCGCACCGACCCGCCGGGCATCCGCATTGGCGCCGATGGAACAGACGATCGCAGTGGTAACGCAGTCGCCGAGATAGACACCGACAATTACAGAGTAGACCGCATTGAAACGCAGAAGGCCGGATGTGGAGAATGCCTGCAGGATACCGATCGTTGCGGAAGAACTCTGCAGGACGAAGGCAACACCCGCTCCGGTGAGATACCCGAGCAGAGGGTTGGAGCCGAGATTGCGGAACAGTTCATCAAAGATGCCGGTTTCACTGAGCGAATTGACCGATCCGGTCATACTGAGGAGGCCGGAGAAAAGAATGCCGAATCCGATCAGAATATTTCCGATGGTTTTGGAATTCTTGAGGTTGAATCCCATAATCAGGATGATGCCGGCGATCAGCGCAATCGGCGCAAGACTGGACGGTGTGAAAATCCGAATCCAGCCGGCAGCTCCGTCAAGATCGAGGAGACGGATAATCTGGCCGGTCACGGTAGTACCGACATTGGCGCCGATAATGATGCCGAGGGACTGGCTCAGCGTGATAATACCCGCTCCGACAAGACCGGACGTAATTACAATTGTTGCCGTACTGGACTGAATAATGGCTGTAACCGCAAGACCGAGCAGGAATGCCTTGACCGGATTGTTGGTGACATGTTCCATGGCAACCTTGAATGTGCCCGAGGAACTTTCCTTCAGATTGTCTCCCATCAGCCGCATTCCGTACAGGAACATGGCCAGGCCGCCAAACAGAGTCAGAACATTAAAGAAATCCATATTCTTTCGCTCCTTGTAAGATATCGCGAAACAGACAAATTCTAACATGGATTATGCCGTTGTGATACCGTTTGATGTCATTGGATTTCTGAGACTGTTTTTTCAGTATGCCGGAATAAAACCGGCAGGAGAACAGGGAACTCAGAATGCGGTCAATGAACCGATTCCGGCAGGTCGGATCCTTTCGGCCGCGTTTGTGGGTCAGCGGTATCCATTTTGCGGAAAAGGGCATCCTGCAGGATGGAAGTAAACCGGATTTACCTGAAAAAGAAGCGCAGAATCGCAGGGTTCGTTTCCGTTTGCGGGTACATGTTGTTGTATGATGGTAATAACGAAAAGCACAAAGAACACAACCACAATACGGAGGACAGCCATGGAACACCATAATCCCTTAACGGCCGGAAAGCCGATCGGCAAACGGTTTATCACGATGGGCGAAATCATGTTAAGACTGACGCCGCCCAACTATGACAAGATTCGCATGACCAATTCCTTTGAGGCAAGCTACGGCGGCAGTGAGGCAAATATTGCGCTGGCGCTCGCAAGCCTTGGCGTAGATTCCACCTTCTTTTCGGTCGTACCGAACAATTCTCTCGGCAAGAGCGCGATCCGCTCGCTTCGTTCGGGCGATGTGCACTGCACGCCGGTCATCCTTTCGACGCCGGAGGAAACACCGACACATCGTCTCGGAACCTATTATCTCGAAACCGGATTCGGAATCCGCGCCTCCAAAGTCATCTATGACCGCAAACATTCCGCGCTTTCGGAGTATGATTTCAGCGGTTATGACCTGGAAGGGCTGCTGAAGGAATTTGACTGGCTCCATCTGTCCGGGATTACTCCGGCATTATCACCGTCCTGCGCGGAACTCATCCTGAAGATGCTGGAGACCGCAAAAGAGCTTGGCCTTACGGTATCGTTTGACGGAAATTTCCGTTCCAATCTCTGGAGCTGGGAAGAGGCAAGAGACTTCTGCACAAAGTGTCTGCCGTACGTGGATGTACTGCTCGGCATTGAACCGTATCATCTCTGGAAGGATGAAAACGATCCTTCCAAAGGGGACTGGAAAGACGGCGTTCCGCTGCAGCCGGATTATGAACAGCAGGATGAAGTGTTCCAGCACTTTGTGGAGCGCTATCCCAACATCAAATGCATTGCGCGTCATGTGCGCTATGCGCATTCCGGTTCGGAAAACAGTCTGAAAGCATTCATGTGGTATGAAGGCCACACCTTCGAAAGCAAACAGTTCACATTCACGATCCTTGACCGGGTAGGCGGCGGCGACGCATTTGCGTCTGGTCTCATCTATGCGATGCTCAACGGCGATAAGCCGATGGACATGCTGAACTTTGCGGTTGCGTCATCTGTCATCAAGCACACGATTCACGGCGATGCCAACATTACGGATGATGTGCAGACGATCCGCAATCTCATGAATATGAACTACGATATCAAACGATAAAAAACAGTATGCATGCATAAATAAAACGGAACCTTTTCAGGCTCCGTTTTTTTCTCAACGCTTCTTGGCTAATGCACCTGTGCTTCTATAGGGTCTGGCAGTTCCGCTGATGTCCGCCCCGCTGTACGGCGGGACCTCTCACCCTCGTCTTATTTGGGCCAGCCCTCTCGGATCTTTCTTCACCCGGCTCGTCCCGGCGCTTCTTCTCCTGCTTCATGCCTTCCGCAGTATCTTCTGCGCCGCTCACTCTTACCGGCTGGTTTCCTTCCCGCCTGGCTTCCGTCTGCCGTTTCGTTCCAACCCCGGCGCCCCGGGACCTTCTTTCGTCGGCTTCACTCTTCTGCCCTGCGCTCTGTACTTTCTCGCGCTTTCCTCGGGAACTCCGTTTCCGTCGCTTCCTGTCCGGCGCTTAAGACCGTTACGCTTGCGTCCACACTTCCAACCGGGCATTTCTGCCTGCTGGCTGTGTTTCACCCGTTTCGCTTTGCACATTCCCCAAACCATGGGGACCAAGACCACATTCCTGTATACGGGTCCACTCCCGTGGACTTAATATTACATTCTTGCATGTCTCTCGCGAGCCCGACCCAAACCGTCGGTAACTCTGCTCTGCGCGTTCGCTTAACGTTGAGTAATTGTAGTATGCCCGGTTCAATACATGAATGCAAGTAGGAAAACATAAAAATAATGATTTTTCTTCAAAAAGTTTTGAAACATTTTTGAAAACAAAACAATCCTTCGAAAAACCATGACAGGCCTGAAAGAAGTGTGCAGTTTTTGAAAAGTTTCAAAGTTTCCGTACTGCGATCGGCATTTTCGTCACAGAATCCCGGCGGATCGTTGGTCTGGAACACAGAAACGATACCGAAGTACTTGACTGGAAATTATAATGATATCAAAATGATATCAGAATAATTCAGGAGGTGTTCATTATGAATGAGATTATTCTCAAAGGAAAAAACTACGGACTTCCGGTACTGATCGGAACCATCGTGCTCTATGTGCTTGCCGTACTTGGGATTTTTACCGGGAATGCAGTGATCTTTATTCTTTCTATTCTCTATATATGCTTTGGATGGATCCTGTTTCTCGGACTGAAGGTTCTGAAACCCCAGGAGTCTGACCCTGTTCGGAAAATACATCGGAACATTGAAGGAAGAGGGATTCTATTTTGTAAATCCGTTTGTCTCCGCAGTGAACCCGGCAGCCCGCACCCAGCTCTCGCAGAGCGGAGATGTAAAGCCGGAAGGATTTGCGGTTATTAACACCGCCAATTCCGCTTCCGCAGGAGCCGTTTCCAAAAAGGTAAGTCTGAAGGTCATGACGCTGAACAACGCACGCCAGAAGATCAATGATGTTCTCGGCAACCCGGTTGAAATCGGAATTGCGGTGACATGGCGCGTTGTGGATACCGCAAAAGCGGTCTTCAATGTCGACAACTACAAGGAATATCTGTCTCTGATGTGCGATACCGCGCTGCGGGATATCGTTCGTCTTTATCCGTATGATATGGCACCCGGCATTGATACAACCGGAGACGGCAGACCGGATGACGGCAGCCTGAGAGGATCCAGTACGGTTGTGGCAGACCGCATCAAGGAAGAGATCCAGAAAAAGGTCGACAATGCCGGCATTGAAGTGCTGGAAGCCAGAATCACCTATCTTGCCTACGCACCTGAAATCGCCGCCGTAATGCTGCAGAGACAGCAGGCCAGCGCAATCATTGATGCGAGAAAGATGATCGTTGACGGAGCTGTCGGTATGGTGGAGATGGCACTTGACCGGCTCAGCGAAAACAATACCGTGGAGCTTGATGAAGAACGCAAGGCCGCCATGGTATCCAATCTGCTGGTTGTCCTCTGCGGCAATCATGATGCCCAGCCCGTTGTGAATTCGGGAAGTCTGTATTGATGGCGGAGGAAAAGAAACAGGTACCGCTCCGGCTTTCCCCGAAGCTCTATGCCGCAATCGCATCCTGGGCGGAAGATGACTTTCGGTCGATCAACGGGCAGATCGAATATCTGCTTACGGAATGTGTAAAACAGCGGAAGAAAAACGGGAAATATGTCGGCGAGGAGATTGATAAGCCGATTGATCTTGATATCTGAAGTCTCTTGCGGTGTATCCGCAGAGAATTCCGCTATACTGAATATATGACGGCATATATATGCAATGAAATACGGAGGTTCGTATGACCCGGCCGAACCGGGTGGAGCGGACGGTCACATCCGGCCCCGACGGACGGGAGTATTACCGGATGATAATTCCCGCCGGCTGGGAAATCTCCGCACACAAAAATCTGAATATTTACAACGGTTACGGAGTGCCGTTTGCGGTGTCCATCCGAATGGCTTCGCCGGACCGGGTCTCAGGAGCGATGTATCATTCCACGCTCTTCTTTACCGATGATTTCCTGAAGGAATATCCGGAGAACAGCGTGGATGAGTTCGGCGTTCTGCACCGGACCTACGAAGGTCCCGATGTGCTGGTCGCCGCGCGCGGGGATATGGCCTTTGGCTCCATGGAAGGGCTGGAAGTGCTGGAAACCGTACGGGATCCGGCATATGAAGCGATTCGTGCAAGACGCGAGGAAGAAATCCGTGCCGCCGAGAAGGAAGACCCGCTGACAGTGATCGAGAAGGTGACGTATGAACATGTACGCAGGGTGTATTCCTTTGTCCTGAACGGGATCCCGTACCGGGGATGTTTTGCGGCAACCGTGGAAGCGGTCCGTTGTGCCAAATGGCGGCCGGTGTCGGTTGATATCGCGGCAGGCATGGATGATCCCTCGTCCTCGGCCTTTCTTGAGCAGGTATATCCGAACCTGCACTACGATGAATACCGCAGGGAATATCTGTATACCGCAAAGCACGGCGTGGATGTTCACCTGTATGGACAGTTTGCCTGCTGGGCTCCGGAAGAGATCTATGACGATATGTATCTGACGGTGTTCAATCCGATGATCCGGGGCGGTGCGGTGATCTGTGATGACCTGCGGGAAGAGCTTCGTGTCAGCCAGGAAGTAATCGACCGCAGAAACCGTGCGATCCGGGAGGAAACCCGGCGCATTGCGGAAGACAACCGCGAAACCCTGCAGGTAAATCTGGAAAAGGGAAAAGCGCTGCGTGATGAACTGCAGAAAACTGCAGATACGATCCGTATCGCGTGGCTGAATCAGAACAACCATACGCCGAAGCGATAAGGTTCGGCAGAACTATAAGAAAAAGAAATCATGGCCGAAAATAACGCAAAGAAAGGAAATATCACAGCGGATAAGCACGCATTGATTATGGAAGGCGGTGCGATGCGGGGACTTTTTACCTGCGGCGTCATTGATGTTTTCCTCGAAGAGGGGATTGAATTTGACGCGGCAGCGGGCATCTCCGCCGGGGCGGTATTCGGCGTGAATTACAAATCCCGCCAGCATGGGCGCGGCCTGCGGTACAACCTCACCTTCTGCAATGACCGGCATTACGGCAGCCTCATCTCCCTGATCACAACGGGCGATCTGTATGATGCGGATTTCTGTTACCGGAAGATTCCGGAAGAACTGGATGTGTTTGACAAGGAAGCGTTCCGCGCCAACCCGATGAAGTTTTATGTCGCGGCGTTTGATGTAAAGACCGGAGAAATGGTTTACCGTGACTGCTCGGCCTATACAAAGGAAGATGAGCTGATGATGCGGGCGTCGGCTTCCATGCCGATTGTCTCGCGGCCGGTAGAGGTGGACGGAAGACTCCTGCTGGACGGGGGAATCGTGGATTCGATCATGTACGAATACATGGAGAACCTCGGATATAACAGAAACGTGGTGATTCTGACACAGCCGCGCGGCTATAAGAAAAAGAACAGTAAACTCCTGCCGGCGATGAAGAAGGCGCTGAAGGAGTATCCGGCTGCCGCGAAGGCGCTGGAAGAGCGGGCTGAGATCTACAACCGCCAGACGGCGGAACTCGAGGCAAGGGAAGCCCGAGGCGAGGTATTTGTCATCCGCCCGCCGGAACCCCTTGGCATAAGCCGGACCGAACATGATCCGCGCAAACTGCAGAAAGTGTATTTCATCGGACGCAGCGAAGCGAAAAAACAGCTTGCGGCGATGAAAGAATTCCTGAAGGATAACCCATGAAGCTGACACTGCTTACCGATAACCATACGATTATTGACCGGTACTGTCTCGGAGAGCCGGCGCTCAGTATCCTGCTGGAGGAAGAGGGAACGAACATCCTCTTTGACACCGGATACTCCGATGTATTTCTCAGAAACGCGGAAACGCTTGGCCTGAGAGACCGCCTGGACCGTCTGTCTTTTGTGGTGCTGTCCCACGGTCATAATGATCATACCGGCGGACTGCCGGTGTTATGGAATGCATGTACATTGAACGGAACCCGGCTGATCGGATGTCCGGGGCTGTTTGCGCAGCGGGAATATGAAGGGCTGCCGGTCGGATCTCCGGTCACGGAGGAAGACTGCAGCGCGCATGGCCTGAAGCCGGAGCTGCATGAGGAACCTGTTTCACTGACGGAACATCTCACCTTTCTTGGGGCGATTCCCCGGGTGATGCCCTTTGAAGCTTCGTTTCCGATCGGAACCGTTACGGAAAACGGGACACAGACGGAAGACTATGTCAGGGATGACAGTGCCCTGGTATACCGCGGGGAAAAGGGACTGTTTGTGATTACGGGATGTTCGCATTCGGGGATATGCAATATCATTGCCCGGGCGAAGTCACTTCCGGGAAACGAAGGGCTTCCGGTGACGGGGGTAATCGGCGGCTTTCATCTGATGCGCAATGACCGGCAGCTGAAGGAAACCGTCGCGTATTTAAAAGAGAATGTAACGGGCACGCTGTGGCCGTGCCATTGTGTATCGCTTTATGCGAAACACTGTATGATTGCGGCGGGACTTCCGGTGGAGGAGGCCGGCGCCGGAATGAGTATTGATCTGTATTAGAGTCGAAGGAGGATTTAGTGTATGTTTGGGATCATCCTGATTATTGTGATCTGTTTGATTATTGCGGTCGGCATACAGTATGCCGAAAAGCTGTCCAAAGGCGGAACCGTGCAGATGCCGGATCTCTCCGGTCTGAAAAAGCTGATTCTGCCGGTGGTACTGGTTGTGATCGCGGTTATTCTTCTGGGCGGGTCGTTCTACTCCGTTTCGGAAGACCAGCAGGCAGTGGTAACCACCTTCGGGAAGGTGACACGCACGGATACTGCAGGAGTGCACTTCAAGCTTCCGCTGGTTCAGAGTGTGCAGAAGGTGGATGTGACGACCCACGGCGCCAGTATCGGCTATGCGATTGCCAATTCCAATCAGGGATGGGAAGGAAAACCCGCAGATGATCACCTCTGATTTCAACCTGATCGATGTGGATTTCTATATTGAATACAAGGTGAATGACCCGGTGGCCTATCTTTATAACTCAGAGGATCCGGAGCTCATTCTGAACAATGTGGCGATGTCTTCGATCCGCGGCATCATCTCCGACTACAAGGTCGATGATGTCATGACAACCGCGAAAAGTGAGATCCAGCAGAAGATCAAGGATTCTGTGGTTGAAAAGCTGGAGGAGAGAGCGATCGGACTGCAGCTGGTGAATGTCATGATCCAGGACGTGGAACCTCCGACGGCGGAAGTTATGAGCGCCTTCAAGTCGGTTGAAACCGCAAAGCAGGGCGCGGATACCGCGGTGAATAATGCCAACCGCTATCGGAATGAACAGATTCCGGGCGCGGAGGCGGAAGCCGACAAGATCATTCAGGCGGCAGAGGCCTCCAAGGCTTCAAGAATCGCAGAAGCGGAAGGACAGGTGTCCCGTTTCAACAAGATGTATGAGGAATACCAGAAGTATCCGCTGATCACAAAGAAACGCCTGTTCTACGAAACAATGGAAGATGTTCTGCCGGATCTGGAGGTCATTGTCACCGACGGCAATACCCAGTCGATCCTGCCGATCGGCTCCCTGTACAGCGGAATGGCTGTGACGGAAGGAGGCAACTGACATGAGTGAAGTCAAAGAAACCGTGAACGGTGTGAATAAAAAGAAACTGCCCGGATGGGCGGTTCCCGCAATCATCCTGGCGGTGGTGATCCTGGTGTTTTCTTCGGCCTATACCGTAAAACAGAACCGGTATGTGGTCATCCGTCAGTGGGGAAAGATCGTAGCCATCAATGACAGCCCGGGCATTGCCTTCAAGATTCCGTTTATCCAGACAACAGAACCGATTTCCAAGGAAACAATGTTCTATGATATCCCGGAGTCGGACGTTATCACCAAGGATAAGAAATCAATGGTCGTTGACAGCTTTGTATGCTGGAAGGTTACCGATCCCAACAAGTACATCAAGACCCTCAACGCAGTGCGCTTACGGGCAGATGAGCGGATCGAAGCTGCCGTATACAACGCGGTGAAAAATACGATCTCTTCCATGACCCAGGATGAGGTCATCGCCTCCCGCGGAGAGGCGCTCACCCAGCGCATCACCGAAGAGGCAAACAGTGATATCGGCCAGTACGGCGTGGAAATCCTGACGGCGGAGATCAAGACGCTGAGCCTGCCGGCGGACAACCAGGAAGCGGTATACGCACGCATGATCTCAGAGCGTGAAAATATCGCGGCGGGGTATGAAGCGAATGGTAAGTCACAGGCGCAGAAGATCCGCAACGAAACGGACAAGGACGTGGAGCTGCTGATTGCGGATGCGGAAAAGCAGGCGGCCATCCTTGTGGCGGAAGGCGAAGAGGAATATATGAAGATCCTGCAGGATGCCTATAACTCCCCGGAGAAAGCCGACTTCTATGAATATATCCGCGGGCTTGACTCGCTGAAGAATTCCCTGACGGGAAGCGGGAAGAAAACCCTGATCCTGGATAAGAATTCCGAACTTGTGCAGATCCTGTACGGCAATTGAAAACGGAGAACAGAGCGTGACGGAATTGCGCTCTGTTTTTCTTTGAAGGGGGATGCCGGTCAGGCTGGGCGAAATGCGCAGCAGGGCGAACGAGTTCCGTAAAAAATCCCCGGGATTCCGGGGATTATCTGTCAGGCAGCTCTCACGCGATGCGGTACAGCCGTTTCGCGTTTTCATAGGTGGTCAGTGCGACAAACTCCGGGCTGACACCGCGCAGTTCTGCGATCACATTCACCACATTGCGTACATCCGAAGACTCACAGCGGTCATCCGCCCGTTCAAAAGGCGGAGCGTAGGGGCAGTCGGTTTCGACAAGCATCTGATCCCACGGGCAGGCCATCAGGCAGTCGATATGCGGCTGCCGCCAGGCGGGATAGGTGAGGTCGTTGTTGAAGGAAACATACATCCCCCAGGCAAGAGCGTTGTTCATCAGATCCACCGGGCCGCCATAGCGGTGCAGGACTCCCTGCGGCTTATACTCAGACAATATTTTCAGGCAGTCTTCGTGCGCTTCCCGGTCATGGATGATGACCGGCATATCCAGTTCTTCTGCGAGCTCCAGCTGTTCCCGGAAGATCCGCTCCTGCAGATCCTTCGGCTCCTTCCAGTAATAGTCGAGGCCCATCTCACCGATGGCCTTTATCTTTTCATGCGCGGCGTACTTCCGAATGAGATCGAGATAATTGTCCGGGGTTTCCGTCACCCAGTGCGGGTGAATGCCGATACTGCCGTACACAAAGTCATGGGTTTCACAGATTTCAATCACCGTGTCAAAGACGCTGACATCGCTGCAGCAGTTGAGCACATACCGGACATCGGTGCTGCGCAGTGCCGCCAGCCGTTCCCGGCGGTCGGGGTCAAACATTGCGTCTTCATAATGGGCATGGGAATCAAACAGGTTCATACGTACAGTCTCCGATTATTATTATATCGGATGACCGGCTCTCCGTATCCGGCACAGGATTTGTCGGCGGTTCGATTCGAAGTGTATGATAATAACCGGTTTCTGCCGGCGAAAGCGGCAGGGTTGAGGAGCGTTTTATGAACGTGTTATGGGATCTGTATGCGGCCTGGTTCCGCATGGGACTCTTTACCTTCGGCGGCGGCTATGCGATGCTGCCGATGATTCAGAAGGAAGCGATTGAAAAATACCACTGGGCAACGGAAGAAGAGATCATGGATTACTATGCGCTCGGCCAGGTGACCCCGGGCATCATCGCGGTCAATACCGCGACCTTTGTGGGATACAAGGTGAAGGGAACAGCCGGCGGGATTGCGGCTACCCTCGGGGTGATCAGCCCGTCCCTGATTATTATCACGGTCATTGCCGGCCTGATTACCAGTTTCTCGGATATCCCGCTTGTACAAAGTGCGCTCCATGGGATTCAGATCGGGGTCTGTGTGCTGCTGTTTGAAGCCATCCGCAGGCTCTTTGCCAAAAGCGTAAAGGATAGTTCCTCCCTGATCATCTGCGCGGCAGCCTTTGGGCTGAGCACCTTTACTTCCATCCCGACCTTTGTGCTTGTCATTCTGGCAGGCGCTGCGGGATATGCGATGTACCGGATGAAAAAACAGAAGGAGGACCATGCATGAAAGAGTTCCTCTTACTGTGCTGGGAGTACTTTAAAACCGGTCTCTTTGCGATCGGCGGCGGCTATGCGACGATCCCGTTTCTTAAGGAGATGTCGGTAAAGTACGGCTGGTTCACCCTGGATGAGCTGACCACGATGCTGGCGGTGAGCGAAAGCACACCGGGGCCGATCGGGGTAAACATGGCAACCTATGTCGGTTATTCCATGTTCGGGATCCCGGGGGCGATTGCCGCAACGCTGTCGCTGGTTGCGCCCAGTGTCATCATTATCTGTATCATTGCCGGTGCGCTGGAGCGCTTTAAACAGCTGGATGCGGTTCAGGGTATTTTCTCCGGGCTTCGTCCGGCGGTTGTCGGTTTTATTCTTTCTGCCGTCATCAGTATCTTTCTCGTCTCCCTGTTCCATACCGCTGCCTTTGCGGCAGGGGGAGGCGGACTCGCGGCGTTCTTCAACTGGAAGGCCATCATTCTGTTCGCTGTCCTGCTTGCCGGATATACGCTTCCGAAGCAGACACCGCATCCGGTCTTCCTCATCATCGCAGCAGCCTGCGCCGGCATTGTATTTGGCTTCTGAGGGCGAACGATTATGAAAAAGGAAACAGAAGGTATGAGTGAAACAGGCACACGAATCGTAACGATTGTTCTTCCCGAAACAACGGAGGCTCAGCGCATGGCGATTGAGAATACCGTAACGGGTTACGGATTTGAACCGCGCTTTTAT
>CAJOLG010000114.1 GCA_905235315.1 uncultured Solobacterium sp.
CATCGCCCCAGATGCGGAGCACACGGACTTTCTGTCCGTACTCCGGATCCTTGTTTTCATTGATAAACGCATCCGCTTCGGTAAAGAATACCTCTTCGTCATCAAACTTGCCGAGAATCCCCAGCATCTTTTTGTTCAGCCGTCCTCTTCCGGAAAGCACAATCACACGCCAGAACATATAAACGGTAATACCGATCAGAAGCGCACTGAAAATCATACTCGTATTCATAGTTATTTACCTCGTGTTTATTATATACGCTCGCGGCCGCGCATTCCGATGATTTGTCTGTTTTGTGGGGAAAGCGAAGAACCCGCGCCTGCCTGCGGGTCACCCCACAGGCGGCTTTCCGTTCGCAAACCAGGCTCCCCCGGAGTGTTTCCGATGTCTGTCGCTTTTCTGTTTTTTCGGTTTCGGTCGGAGATGGGAAAAATCCGCCAGCGCCAGGTATTCCCAGCTGAGAACCTTCCAGCCTTCCGGAAGGTTCCAGCCGGACTCCCCGTACACGGCCCGGGCATAACCGGTACCGCGGTACATGCCGTACCGGTATTCATAGTAGACCGCGCAGGGTTCCTGCAGAGCAGGTGTTTCCCTGCCGCTGTGCCATGCTTTAAACTTCGGTTTGGTTTCATCCATAGAAAAAATCCTCCTTGTCATCCTCAGGACAGTCTGAACCTGTCGGTATCATCGGCTCTGTCCTGCGTTCCCGTTGTGACGCAGAGAATCGTTTTCGTATCGCTGTACATTGTCCAGTATATCCCGCTGTTCAGCCCGTGTCGTTAAACCGTTGGTTTGAGTTTCCTGCTGTTCCCCTGGGGAACGGCTTAAACGTCCGATAAAAAACAGGCCGCAGATTTTACGGCCTGCGGCTTGTTCATGCGTTTTTCGATCTGATACCGCTGCCTGTTTACAGCCGGCCGGCCTTGATCTCCTGCAGCGCTTCCTGCAGGGAGGACAAAATGACCGCATCGCTGTTTCGCACCTCTTCTTTCGGCGGTACATAATCCGGAATCATCACTGTCCGGCATCCGGCCGCCAGCCCCGCCATGACCCCGTTGTTGGAGTCTTCAAATACATAGCAGTTCCTCGGATCGAGGCCAAGCTGTTCTGCGGCATACAGGAAGATATCCGGTGCGGGTTTTCCTTTCCCGACCCGGCTTCCGCTGACGACCGCAGAAAAGTATTTCTCTGCCCCGGACACCCTGAGATTGTTCTGAATGACTTCGGGATAGGAAGAACTTGCGACCGCAAGTTTCAGATTCTGTGCCGAAAGCCAGTCGAGGAGTTCAAACAGGCCCGGTTTGACCGGAACCTCTTTCTTCAGTTTTTCCTCTACGGTGCCGACCACCCGCTGATACAATGCGACCGGATCATCGGTATGAAAATACGTTCGCACCACCGATTTCAGAAGTTCTCCGCTGGAGCCGCTGACCTCAATTACAAACTGCTGCGGCAGGGTTAATCCCATCTCAGCCGCGAGCTCATTCCAGCCCGCCTGATACATTGCCTCGGTATCGAACATCAGTCCGTCCATGTCAAATATAGCGCCCTGCTTCATTTTACGTACCCGCCTTACCTCCGCAATTCTACCAGAGAATCCAACCCAAAACATCATCGCTGTTTCTGTTCTGTCACGCATCCCATGTCCGCATAACGACAGAAAAGGCATCCGGAATCCGGATGCCCTGGGTCTGTTTACGATTCTGTGTCCGGCTCTGTGACCGGCCCGGCAAGGGCGGCGATCTCCTCCTGCGGCATGCCGGTTTCGGCATACACCAGTTTCAGAAGCTCCATCGCCTCCGTATCCCCGCGTTCTGCCGCCGCATTCCAGTCTTCCTGTGCGCGGCTGTGAAGCTTCGCGGCCGCATCGTCCAGCAGGCTGAGGGGCTCTCCGGTACGCATCAGATACGCTTTTGCCCGCAGGATGCCGAACTCTGAATCATTCAGATAGTCCGCCACGATATCCTTCGGGTCCCGCGGTCCTGCATCTTCCGCAAGTGCGCCGTTCTTTTCCCGGTAAACCCGTTCTGTTTCCTGCACTTCATGGCCGACAGCCATCAGTTTCTCCAGTTCACTGATCGAACCGGTTTCCATCAGATGAAGGAAGAACCGGCGCCGTTCCGCCTCAAACGTCTCTTCCGGCTTCTGTTCCCGGATCACACCGAGCAGCTGCTCGGACGCTTTCACATAATGCACATCCTCAAGCAGCCGCGCACGGATACTCTCATACAGATACTCCGCTTCCGGATGCTCCTTCAGATACCGGATCACGACCAGATAATCGGTCTCGGAACTGAACTGAACGGGGATTCCCTCCATCATTTCCGCCCCGTTTCCGCGGACGGTATCATACGCTGTCGCGTGAAACAGAAGTTCCGTTGAAGTCGGGAAGGTGATCCACTTCTTATACGCGTCATAGAGCTCGGTATACATTACATAATCCCGGTCTTTGATGCAGTAGGTCTGAAGACGCCGGAGCGCTTTGTCTGTATTCGGCGAATTCTCGGGATCGCGGACTGCCTTTCGCAGGAAGCTTTCTGCCGCACCGTGCAGGTTGCCCTGGAGCTGATCCAGACGGCAGCCGATACTGTAATCATCACTCCCCGAACGGAGCGTATTTGAATCCAGCACCTTGCGGCTTCGTTTCAGATCTGCCGCGCTGAGCCCTTCTGCCTGCAGATGTTCCGGTACATCCAGAAGCGCTGCGATCGCCGGGATACTGCCGGCAATCACGGCCTTTTCAAAATCCGTGAACTCCTCTTCCGGCTCTGTGAGCGTATCCGGTGAGGCATAGACGGAAGCAGGGGCTGAGAACTCAGGCTCTTCTTCCTCCTTCGGGATATAATCCCGGGTCTCCGTCAGATCCACCGAAAAGGAAGGAATATCACCGATCAGTGCCTCTTCTTCCTTGGCGCTGCGGTGAATCATATGTTCCGGATTGAACATGCGGATCACTTCCTCATCGCTTAATACCGGTGTGCTTTCCGGAGCCGGTTCTTCCGGCAGCTCCGGAAGTTCCGGCAGTTCTTCTTCCGCCGCTTCCGGCACTTCTTCCGGTTCCGGCAGTTCTTCTTCCGGTTCAGTCTCCGGTTCTGAAATTTCAGGTTCTTCCTCTGCTTCCTCCGGCTGTTCTTCGGCCGCCTTTAAATACCGGTCAAGAAACGATGTGTCCGGCAGCTTGAATTCAACCTTCTCTGTCGGTGCTTCTTCCGCAATATCCTCAGGTGTTTCTTCTGTGGTTTCCGTCAGAGTCTTTTCGGGGGCTTCCGGCTCTTGCGCAATTTCTTCTGCCGGTTCCGTCAGTGTTTCTTCCGGAATATCCTCGGGCGTTTCTTCTGTGGTTTCCGCAGGTGGTTCCGTCAGAGCCTCTTCGGAGGTCTCCGTCACTTCCGCGATTTCTTCTGCCGGTTCCGTCAGTGTTTCTTCCGGTACCGGCTTGGTTTCTTCGGACGCTGCTTCGATGATTTCATAACAGGCGATGGCAGAAAGATCCGCAACTGCGGTCTTTCCGTTTCTCTGCCGGATCGTCACGGTCTCCGCATCCAGTGCAGTGATCGTGCCGATGATCTCTTTCGGCCCAACGACCAGCTCTGCGTCCAGGCCGATGCGCGCTTCTTTTAAAAATCTGTCAATCAAAGCCATACAGGTTTCCTCCCCTGATATACGCTGTTTGTGAACATAGGATACCCGCATCGCAATGCGGCAGATGTTCGTTCCGTTAAAAACTATTATAAATTAATATTCCCGGCTTCGGCTTCCGGATGGAGCGGTTCCGTTAAAAAATCCGGCTCAGCTTTCCCGTATTTCTTTTTCCATCCGTTTTTTTCGATCATCCCGGCGCCGGTCTTTCACCACCCGGGTGCCCGGTACCCGTTCACCGCGAAGTGCATCCCGCAGTTCTTTATCCTGCATGCGGCGTTCCTTCCCGGGATTCTTTTTCTTCGCAGTTTTCAGTGTTCTGTTCTTCTGTTTCATATCTCTTCCCTCTGCAGTATATCCTTCGGTCTTCCGGTACCGTCCGGCAGTGCGGTTTTTCTCATTGTATCCGGAATCGCAGAAACGAAAAAGAGCCCGCATCACTCTTACGAATGATTCAGGCTCTTGACACCGCTCAGTCTTTTTTCAGCGGAATCCAAATAAAGCTTTCACAGTCAGCGGGGTTTTCGGTCTGCGGGCCATATACTTCAAGCGAATAATTTCCCGCAAGGCTGTACTCCTTCAACGCCGGCAGCCACTCAGACCAAATCTCCGTATTCACCCGCTGCAGACTTTCCGGAAGCGGGCCTCTGCATCGAAACTCGGCCCAGAGTCCGCCCGGAATGACGGCGGTTTCGCATCCCTCCGGGATTTCCTCCCACGGCCTGTACAGATCCGCGATCCAGTAGTCAAACTCAGTTCCTGTTCCTTCCATACAGACGCCGAACACTCCGTTCAGTGAATGTTCCTCCCGCAGCCATTCATTCCAGAACTTCGGAATCTCCTGATAACAGGTGTCAGAATGGAATCTGCGTTTCACGCCGACAATCGAAAACGGCGCTTTTTCTTTCAGTCGATAATCCAGCATCGTTCCTCCTTCTAATGCAATGCGGATGCGCAGAGGGGCAATGGACCGCAGCGGAACACCGGATTCCCGCGCTTTCGACGGGGTGATGCCGTGAAACCGCTGGAACGCTTTCGCAAAGCTGTCCGGCGATTCATAGCCGTACTTCATCGCGATCTCAATAATCTTCCTGTCTGTGCCCGCCAGTTCCTGCGCAGCCAGCGTCATGCGTCTGCCGCGAATGAATTCTCCGACGGTCATCCCGCAGAGCGCACCGAAGATCCGCTGGTAATAAAACGGCGAAAGCGCAGCCTGTTCCGCGATCGCTTCGATTTCCAGCGTTCCGGTCAGATTCTCTTCAATGTAATCCAGTGACTTCTGAAACCCGTCGATCCAGTTCTGCATTTCGTTCTCCTCTCCTTCCGCACTCTCAGTCTGTCAGAACACAGTCTTCCTGTCCCGACATTCCGTGCACTCTTTCTGCGGGTTCTTCTTTGAACAGGATTCATCCGAAACGAAAACGGCCGGTCTTTTGTTCAGGCACAGAATTCCGGCTGTCATTCGTCAATATTATGGTTTACTTTCACGTTGACCGCATACCCCGGATATACGTTCCCGATCCGTTCGATCAGATCCCGGCGGATCGCATTACTGTCCCCGGCCCCAAAATCGATCTCTGCTTCAAAGCTGATTACCATATCCACTTTGTCGAGATAAAACCCATGCATGGAACGGACCGCTTCGTTTTCTTCCGCGAGCTGTCGGACATTCTCCCGCATTCGGATTGCCTCTTCATCCCGGGAATTGACCGCGTAAATCGTAATTCCCAGCATTTCAACTCCGGTATCCTGCAGGACTTTCTTTGTGATGGCCCGCTGCAGGTTGTCGACCCATGCGGCAGTGATCCTGTCGGGGACTTCGATGTGTGCAGAACCGATCAGTTTCTCCCTTCCGTAATTGTGAATGGTGATGTCAAAGACTGCGTCCACTTCCGGAAAGGAGAGGATCGAACGCTTAACTGCCGATGCCAGTTCTACATCAACCCGTTCTCCCAGAAGGGTGCTTACCGTATCGTGCAGGGTTTCCGCCCCGTTTTTGATAATCAGAAACGAGATGGCAAGCGCAACGTAGGCCTCAATGGAAACACCGGAAAGAACATAGACCAGCGCAGCCGCAAGCGTGGCGGCGGACGCGATCGAATCATTCAATGCATCTTTTCCCGATGCCTTAAGGGCAACCGACTCCAGTTCTTCTCCCCTGTGCTTCGTATATACGCCTATGAGGATCTTTACAAGAATCGCAGCCGTGATAATCACCATCGTCCCAACCGAATACTCGCTGGCCTGCGGGTGAAGGATCCGCTTGACGGATTCCACGATGGAAACCATGCCCGCATATACGATCAGCAGCCCGATGAACAACGAGGAAAGATACTCGATGCGGCCGTAGCCGAACGGGTGTTTCCGGTCCGGATCCCGCCCGGACAGTCTGGCTCCGATAATCGTGATTACAGAAGAAAGCGC
>CAJOLG010000115.1 GCA_905235315.1 uncultured Solobacterium sp.
GCTTCATCGTTTCCCTTTCCGCCGGACATAACAAGTCGGGTATGTTCCAGATCCTTATTAAACAGCCGGATTGCACAGTCTACCCGACCGGCAAGCAGCGGCGTTACCTTGCACTGATCCTTGAGTCCGCACCCAAGCACAATGATGTAATCCACCGGCTTTCGCTGCGATGTCACCAGCACCAGAATAACGCTGACCACATAAACAAATGTGGAGAATAAGAGATACATTGCATAAATCCCGTTCAATTCAACCAGGAAAATGAAAACCGGTACGCTTTGAATATAGTCGAAATTCACAATCGTAAACGGAATCGATATCAGATAAAGCAGGAGGAAGAGTGACAGCAGATTCTTGAACGAAACCCCCTCTTTCCGAAGCAGGATAATGCCGTTGTAAGGAAGCGAAATCAGGAACAGGAAAAATGCATTCAGCAGCGCAAAGCTGAAGATAACGACAAATGCCAGCACAGCGGCTTTAATGCCGTAGGAGCCGTTCGGGTCTAATCCAAGCATAAATATCAGGGCAAACAGGACAAACAGAATGAATAAAAGACCGACCCTGTAACGGTATCGGTTTCTGCGGAACGCAAGGACAAACCAAAGCAGAAAAATAACAGTCAGTCCACCCAGCACTACTGAAACAAAATTCTGCAAAACAAAATCTTTCATAAACGCAGTCTTTTATGCCTGGGTTTTCTTTTCCCCGCCCGAAGCACATCCGGGAAGATTCGGACAGTTCGGCGGACAGGAGTTGAACGCGATACGCCGCAGTTCCTGAGGAATAAAGACGCCGATTTCCTCACTGTCATATCCGACCTGAAAACTCTTCTCATCCAGAATGATCGGACGTTTCAGCACCGAAGGATTTTCCTGGATAAAGCGAATCACCTCATTTACTGACATATTGTCGATATCAACATGATTTTCCAGAATTATTTTGGAACGCTTGGAGATGATATCGTCGGTTCCGTTTTCGGAACGCATTAAAAGATACCGGATTTCATCCTCATCCAGCAGAGTTTTAAATATGTTTTTTTCCTTAAACGGAAGATTCCGGTCTTTCAGCCATTGTTTCACCTTGCGGCAGCTGGCACATCCCGGCGAAGTATAGACAATAATCATAATGTATTCCCCGTTCCTACCCGAGATGCAGAACTGCAGTCGCAATAGAGAAGTAGATCAACAGTGAAATCGCGTCAATAATTGTTGTGAGCATCGGAGAAGCCACAACCGCCGGATCAAGCTTCATTTTTGACACGATGAGAACAAGCGTGGAAGCAGCGGTTTTCGCAAACAAAACCGTGCAGATCACGGTAAGGGATACCGTAAGGGCAACCGATACAGAAGTATGATCCAAAAGCATGCATTTCGCGAAGCAAGCAACACTCAGGGTACAGCCGCAGAGAATCGCGACCCGGAATTCTTTCCAGATAACTTTTAACAGATCGTTGAACGATACCTGCCCGAGTGACAGCGAACGCACAACCTCTGCACTGGCCTGCGAGCCGCTGTTTCCGCCGGTATCCATCAGCATCGGAATAAACGCAGACAGAATAATGTACCTGCTGAGGGCATCTTCAAACCCGGTGATAATCCGGCCGGTGAACGTGGCACTGATCATGAGCAGTAAAAGCCACGGAATCCGTTTTTTCCAGGTTTCAAACACCCCGGTCTTCAGATAGGGCTTGTCGCTCGGAATGATGGCGGCCATACGTTCAAAGTCCTCGGTCGTCTCACGTTCCATGATATCGAGGACATCGTCTACCGTAATAATGCCTACCATGCGGTTTTCGTTATCAACAACCGGCAGAGCTTCAAAGTCGTACTTCTGGAAAATCCGTGCGACAGCTTCCTGGTCCGTTCCCGTATTACAGGAGATGACCTCATCATGCATGATGTCACCAATCAGCTTGTCGCCGTCATTGATAATGAGATAGCGGAGCGCAACCGTTCCGAGAAGAAGCCGCTTATGATTCAGAACATAGCAGGTATTAACCGTCTCGGAGTCCATCCCGATTTTGCGGATCCGCTCGATTGCTTCTTTTACCGTCATTGATTCGGTAAGGTCCACGAATTCGACGGTCATTACCGAACCGGCAGAATCATCTTTATACTGAAGCAGATGATTGATGTCATGCCTGGTCCCTTCCTTTGCATTGGCAAGGAGCTTCTTGACGACATTTGCCGGCATCTCTTCAAGCAGATCGGCCGCATCATCGGCATACAGGTTATCGATTACCGCGCCGGCTTCCTTATCGGAAAGTGATGTGATAATGTACTGCTGACTTTCTACATCAAGCAACGCAAAAACATCAGCTGCAAGTTCCTTCGGAAGAAGACGGAACATTTTAAGCATGTCCTCATCTTCCATCTTTTCCATGACAGCCGCCACGTCAG
The DNA here is from genome assembly GCA_905235315.1 of uncultured Solobacterium sp. Taxonomy (GTDB): domain Bacteria; phylum Bacillota_I; class Bacilli_A; order Erysipelotrichales; family Erysipelotrichaceae; genus Bulleidia. Next base: position 2,400 of record CAJOLG010000115.1, read on the forward strand.
CATTATTCATATCCTGCGCTTTGCCGCGCAGACCCGCATACTGCTTGTTTTTCAGCAGATTGCGGAAGGAATCAAGTTCCTTATCAATATTGAACTCTTCCATTGTTATTCCTCCGGTTAATGATTTTCATGTTTTCAATACGCAACGGGACCTGATCCGATATACTCTCTTTCATGAAAATCACCTCCCTTCGAATAACATACCTTTTTTATTTTAGAATTATTTTTTATAGCATTCAAGGCTGACTGAACGAAAGAAGCCATTACAAAAAAACATGCATTTCATCCTGTTTTCCCATCTCCTGATTCCGTATGATTCCAGCCGGGTTTCCTACTCCAGAGGAGTCTGATGATAGTTTCCGATAATCCGCCCGATCGAACTGACGGTAATAAATGCGTCCGGATCGGTTGACCGGATCGAGTTCACTACATCCTGCAGTTCATAGGTATTTACCGTCGCCAGCAGAAGCCATCGTTCCTGATGCGTAAACGCCCCTTCGCAGCGAACCTTGGTGATGCCGTGATTGGAGGTCGAAAATACCGCGGTACATACATCATCCGGTTTGCTGGTAATAATATCCAGACGGGAAAACCGGTATCGCTGATGCATCACATTTACAATCTGCATACTGACATACTGATAAATGATGGAATAAAGCGCCTTGTCCCAGCCGAACAGCAGGCCGGCCAGAACCAGGATTACCGCATTCCCTGCCAGAATATAGTTCCATGTGGGCTTGTTGTATTTGGATGACATCCAGATGGCGATAAAGTCGGTACCGCCGGAACTGGCATTGTTTCGCAGGACAAATCCGGTCGCGATGCCGGAAATCACACCGCCGAACACGGAGATCAGCAGAATGTCGTCCGTAATCGTTTTAACCGGAATTACCGCGGTCAGAATGGAGGTAGCTGTGAAGAAGATGATGGAAAAGATGAGAAACTTGTGGCCGATATGGCGCCACAAAAGAAGCACAGTAATAATATTCAGACCGAAATAAATGATACTGAAACTGATATTCAGATGAAAAAACTGGAGGCATACTTCCGAAAGAAGACGTGATATTCCGCCGTATCCGCCCGGGAACAGATTTCCGCTTTTTACAAAGAAATTCATCCCGAAGGAATACAGTGTTGCCGCAAGCAGCACATGAATCAAAACCACAAGATCGTGTGCGGTATATGTCGTTTTCTGAGATTTCATTTCCGCAGTCATATTCAGATTTTCCTCTGTCGTTCCGCCAGGGCATCACGGCATTTCCTGCATACTTCCCGCTGCCTTCTGATGATGCGGATATCATATGGAACTGTCAGCCGGTACCCATTCATGAAAACAAGATGGGACAGATTCCGTCCTTCCGGAAGAGCCGCCCCGAGAAGGTTGTCGTTGATCCAGTAATTTTCTCCGTCTGCGTTGATGGATCGCATCGGAAAGAACAGCAGTGTATCCGATTCCCGGATCAGTACGGGAATCTTTGTTTTTGCATTACAAAGATGCCGAACCGCTTCGACTCTGCCCCGAAGTGTGCTTCCGAATGAAACGCACCAGTCTTCCAGTACCGTTTCCGCAAGGATATACAGCCGTTCCGAAGAGCCATCGGTATAAAACACATCCGTATATACCCGGTCGTTGTCTGCGCGCAGAGCAGCGATGTCCTTCAGCATACTCCCCCGCATCCCTTACAGCCGCCGCATCCGGCTGTGCTGTTCAATATGACCGCAATCCCGTCTGCCATCAGTTCACCGGGTATCCTGCCGGATGGAATCACACTGAGCGCAGGCAGAGGTTCTTCGATCAGCTCCGCAAGCACTTCGCGGATATCCTGGGCAGTTAACGGAGAGCTGTCCGAGCAGTAAAACCGGAGCTGTACAAGGCTTTCCAGATTTCCGCCGGCAGACAGAAGCACATCCTGTATTTTTTTCATACAGAAAAGAATACGTTCCCGCGAATCAGCGCCGACGGGTTCCCCTGCTTCGCCGCATGTGTCAACCGCAGAAAGAAAGAAAAAATCACCGACCTGCAGGCCGCCGCCAAACTCGGTATCTACCGGATTGCCTTTCATTGTCATATTCAGTCCTCGTAATAGGGTTCATCCCGGTCATCAAATTCTTCGCTGTCATCAGCTTCATCCAGCAGCCGGTAATAGGTCTCTTCCTGTCTCTGAAACAGCTGTTCCCGATGGCTGATCAGCCCATTGTAAAAAACAATGATCGTCATGATCAGAAGAAACACCAGTGCAATCAACGAAACAAGATCTCCCAAGCATTCAATCATTTCATTACCTCAGTACTATAATACTCCCTGTTTCAGCTGTTCGGTAAACGATAACCCTTCAAACTGTCTCTGACGAAGCGCTTCATAAAGAACAATGGCCGCCGTATTGGATACATTCAGGCATCTGGCCTTCGCATCCATCGGTATCCGGATACACCGGTCAAGGTTCGCTTTCAGGATCGGTTTCGGAATGCCGGATGACTCTTTTCCAAATACAAAGTAAAGGTCGCGGTCTGTCGGATATGTGAAGCTGTCCGGCGTGCGGCTTCCGTATCTTGAAGTAAAGTACAATTCCCCGTCACATTCCCTGCAGAATTCATCCCAGCCGCTGTGGATCCGGATATCAGCGATATCCCGGTAATCCATTCCTGCCCGTTTTACATGCGCCTCATCAAGGTAAAACGAGAATGGCTCGATCAGATGAAGCTGAACCGAGAATGCCGCACAGGTACGGATAATGTTTCCGGTATTCTGCGGAATCTCAGGTTCATACAGGACAGCGTGAATCATGAAGCGCGTCTCCCGGGCAAATAAAGACCGGCGGTAATTACCGCATGAATGATCACGACAATCAGAATGATCCGGGTCACCATATCAAAAAAGAAGGTCCCGGGAAACAGATTGATCATGATCGAAGTATTCGGATCAAGCAGCCACAGGTCATTGTCAAAAAACAGCAGATGGAAGTTCGTCCAGAACTGATTGAAGTCCGCAAGGGCCCAGACTGCGATGAAAATGATCACCGCACCGGTAAGAGTTATGCCCTTAAGCCAGCCGGAACGCAATGCCTGCAGAATGTTCTGTTTTCCAAGAACGGCCGAGACGCATATAAGGATCAGCGCAGCTGCAGCGCAGATATTCCGTACTCTCACCGCATTCTGATAAAGCGCCTTGACGTCAATCATATGCAGGGTTTCCCGTTCATTGAACACTTCCCTGACAACACCGTTGACTTCCGCCGTGCAGACAATATCATCCCGCTTGTCACGCAGATAATCGAGAAGCACATCACTTGCCATCAGATTGTCCTCGGGAGACATTCCGGTGTAGGTTACCGTATCGTTCTTCTGATATTCCCTCTCATAGAAGGAACGGTCAAAACATACCGCATCAATCACCGTTGCGATAATGGAAACCGAGCACAGAAAACATGCGATCGCCGCAAGAAATTTAGCAGTTTTCATTCATCCATACCTCCAGTTTCCGCAGTGCTTTTCCCCGATGCGAGTAGATGTTCTTTTCTCCGGGCGCAAGTTC
>CAJOLG010000116.1 GCA_905235315.1 uncultured Solobacterium sp.
GAAGCCTGTTTCCACAAGATCCATCAGAAGTTCTTCCTTGGACGTATAGATGGTATAGATCGTCTTTTTGGCCACATGCATTTCAGACGCAACATCCTGCATCGTAAATTTCAGACCTTTTCGGCGAAATAAGTCCGTAGCTGTTTCCAGTATCTGTTCTTTCAATTCATTCTGTTCCATTGGAAACCCGTTTTCCTTTTCTGGTTTCCATTGTAGATCGATGAAAGCGGTTTCGCAATCGTTTTTTATCCAAAATGAAGATATCTGTGATCGTTTCACACTGAAAAAGCCGCCACGAATCCGTGTACGGCTTTCTGTTTACGCTTCTTCCGAAGACTCATCTTTGTGGATTTCGGCAATCAGTTCGTCAATATGGCGGGCATTTTCTTCCGCCGTGTCGATTTCAAACTGAAGTTCGGGACACCGGCGGATATCCAGCCGCTTACTGAGTTCAGACCGGATAAATCCTTTTGCGCGGTCAAGGGCCGCCATGGCTTCCCGGCGGTTTGTCGCACCGAGAAACGTCACATAAATCTTTGCATAACTGTGATCGTTTGTGACTTTCACATCGGTGATCGTCACAAATCCGATATTGGGATCTTTTACGTCAAACTGGATGATTTCCGAAAGATTCTTCCGGATGATCCCTTCCAGACGCTTTTGTTTGATGGAAGACATGATTACGCCTCCGCAGGCACTTCCTGTTCCTGATATGCTTCGATCGTATCACCGACCTTGAGGTCGTTATAATTCTCAATCGTAATACCGCACTCATAACCGGAGGATACTTCCTTAACGTCATCCTTGAACCGCCGGAGCGAGCCAAGCTTGCCGGTATAGATCACAATGCCCTCCCGGATCAGACGAACCCCGCACCGGGCAATGAGCTTGCCGTCCGTAACCATACAGCCGCCGATCGTACCGACCTTCGAAACTTTGTAGGTCTCACGAATCTCTGCCTGACCGATTACAACTTCGGTGTAAACCGGATCGAGCATACCCTTCATGGCGTTCTCCATCTCTTCGGTTGCCTTGTAAATAATGTTATGGAGACGGATCTCAACACCGGCATCTTCTGCTTTTTTACGGATATCGGCAGTCGGGCGTACATTGAAGCCGATAATCATGGCTTTGGATGCGTCTGCCAGCATGATATCACCGTCATTGATCGCACCGGCAGTGCTGTGAATGACGTTGACTTTTACACCCTCGACATCCAGCTTCTCAAGCGAGGATTTGACCGCTTCCGCGCTTCCCTGAACATCCGCTTTGATAATGACAGGAATCTCCTTGATCTCTCCTTCCGCGATTTCACGGGAAAGATCTTCGAGCGAAACCGCACTGGTCTTACGGCGCTGCTGTTCAATCTTACGGCGCTTTCTGCGGTCTGCGACTGCCCGCGCTTCCTTTTCATCTTCAAATGCCCGGAACAGATCGCCGGCTTCCGGCACATCATTCAGACCGATGATCTCAACCGGACTTGCAGGTCCGGCTTCCAGGAGTTCAATGCCGTCTTCATCCGTCATCTTACGGACTTTGCCGAAACAGGTGCCGACAACCACCGGCTGACCCTGACGAAGCGTACCATTCTGGACCAGGAGTGTCGCAACCGGACCGCGGCCTTTATCAAGTTTTGCCTCGATAACGGTTCCGACAGAAATCCGATCCGGATTTGCCTTGAGTTCCTTTACATCTGCGACCGTGATAATGGTTTCGAGAAGGTCGTTGATTCCTTCTCCTTTTTTCGCACTTGTCGGTACGAAAATGGTATCACCGCCCCATTCTTCGGGCATAATGCCGAGCTCCGCCATCTCGTTCTTGACACGGTCGGGATTTGCGTCCGGCTTATCAATCTTGTTTACAGCGACGATCATCGGAACATTGGCTGCTTTTGCATGGTCAATCGCTTCTTTTGTCTGAGGCATTACACCATCATCCGCAGCGACAACGATAACCGCAATGTCCGTGACACCCGCACCGCGCGCACGCATTGCAGTAAAGGCCTCATGACCCGGAGTATCGAGGAATGTGATCTTCCGGCCATTGATGGAAACCTGATATGCACCGATCGCCTGCGTAATGCCGCCGGCTTCTCCGGCAGCCACTTTTGTCGAACGGATCGCATCAAGCAGTGTTGTTTTACCATGATCGACATGGCCCATGATCGTTACGATCGGAGGCCGTTCCTGAAGCTTCTCAGGATCTTCGGCTTCATCATAGTCCTCAAGGCTGTCTTCTTCACGGGCCTTGACTTTGATCGGTTCGATCTCATATTCAAGGCAGATGGTTTCAACCATATCATCATCAAGGGTGGTATTGATCGTAACCATTTTTCCCTGCATAAACAGAACTTTGATCAGATCGCTGGAATTACGTCCGCATTTCTTCGCAAGTTCGCCGAGCGTGATCCCGTCACTGTATGTAATTTCACTTATATCAACCGTTTTCTTCGAATACGGGACACCTGTCCCGCGGCTCTGATTGTTATTTCTTCCCCGCCGGTTATTTCCGCCGCGATTGTTTTTACCGCGGTTATTGCCGCCGCGATTGGGTTTCTTAGCCATTTCTGTTCACTCCTTTCATCCTGGAAGAGCCGTACTCTTCCGCTTATTCTGTACGTTCATCGCCTCTTTTCATTACTCTAACGATATCTAACGGACTGCCTGTTCCAGAACAGCCCAGAATTCCTCCGGAACGGACACTTCCAGTGACCGTTCCAGAGCTTTGTTTTTACGCGCTGCTGCGACCGCAGCCGGGTCTTTTTTCAGGTATGCGCCGCGGCCGTTTGCTTTTCCCGTAGGGTCTACCGCAAGCGTGCCGTCCGGCGTCCGGACAACCCGAAGCAGTTCCTTCTTGGGAAGCTGTTCCCCAGTCGCTACACACCGCCGCATTGGAATCTTACGTGCCATAAATCAATTGTCGTAGTATTCTTCGTATTCATCGTAATCATCGATGTCATCATACTTGGAATACTCTTCCTCCTGCTGCTGACGTTCGATCTCGTCCAGTTCTTCCTCGGTATATACCGGCTTCAGAATCTCTGTTGTACCGTTCAGCTGTTTCAGCAGCTCATCATTACGGGTCTTGATGCCGTCATCTTCACCCTTCTTGCGGCGCTTGCGGACCGGTGCAGCAGGTTTCGGTTTGGAGGTATCCGCAAATTTTTCGAATTTGGAAACATATTCATGTTTTGCGGCAATCTCTTCAAGATCGACCTTCTTCTTTTTGGGCTCCCTGACATCGGCAGGTTCCTCTTCCGGTTCGGAAACCGTCTCCGGTTCTGCAGGAATCTCTTCCGGCTGAGCAGGAATCTCTGCTTCTGCCGGTTTCTCAGGAACTGCCTGCGGCTTCGGTTCTTCTGCAGGTGCTGCAGCTTCCGGAGTCTGAACTTCGTGCGCCATCTCATTGCGGATGCGCTCACTCATCATCTCCTGCATTTCTTCCGGCAGATCGTCTTCCGCTGCGGCTGCCGCGGCTGCTTCATCCGCTTTGCGGCGGGCAAGCTCTTCGATGGCAGCCTGGCGCTTCTCATCAGCCGCCTTCTTTTCCGCCTCCAGACGCTCGATCTCACGCTGGCTGATCTGTTTCTGCAGCTCTGCCTTGCGTACTTCCGCTTCCGCGATAAACTGATCGTAATCGCCGTAGGTTTCTTCGATATCTGCACGCGTCTTGATGTCGATCTTACGTCCGGTCAGTTTGACCGCAAGGCGCGCATTTTTACCCTTCTTTCCGATCGCGAGCGACAGCTGGTCTTCATCAACGATAACCAGAAGACTGTGCTCCTCGGTTCCCGGAAGAACATCAATGATTTCCGCAGGGGCAAGTGCATTCTTTACAAGAACCGTAAAGTCTTCACTCCACTGGAAGATATCGATCTTCTCGCCCTTGAGCTCATTGATAATTTCCTGAACACGGGCACCGCGCTGACCGATACATGCGCCGGTCGGATCGATTTCCGGGTTGTAGGAAACAACCGCCATCTTTGTCCGCTCGCCGGCTTCACGCGCGATTGCCTTGATCTCGACGATACCCTGTGAGATTTCAGGGACTTCTTTTTCAAACAGACGTTTTACCAGCATCGGGGATGCCCGGCTGACAAGAACCTGGGATCCTTTGGTATCCATATTGACTTCGGTAATAACAACCCGAATCTTCTGTCCTTCGGTCAGACGCTCATTGGGAATCTGATTGGATTTCGGCATCATGGCAATTGTCCGGCCGAGATTGACAAGCGTGAACTTTTCCTTGACGGTTTCAACAATACCAATCACCATTTCATCACGCTGATCCGAGTATGCGTTGTATACGGCAAGTTTTTCCGCTTCCCGAATCTTCTGACGGATCACGTTGCGCGCCAGCAAAGCAGCCGCACGGCTCATCTCGTTGATCTCCACCCTGCGGCGGATCACATCGCCGAGAATCGCATCCGGTTTCAGTTCCCGTGCTTCCGGCAGTTCGATTTCAAGCTCATCATCCTCAACGTTTTCAACAACGTTATATAACTGATAAATATCAATCGATCCGGTATCCTCGTTGATTTCCACTTCCACATTGATATCAGGCAGCTCGGCATCCTTTTTGTATGCTTTTGCGAGCGCTTCTTTCAATGCCTCTTTCAGCGTCTCTTCCGGAATCCTGCGCTCGTCTTCAATGGCAGCGAGCGCCTTCAGCATATCCTTGTTAAATTTCATCTCCTGTATTTCTCCTTAGATTCTGACCGCAAGCCGGATATATTCGATCTCGTCTGCGGGAAACTGTGCTGTGCGTACAGCAGCCTTATCACGATAAGACAGCGTAATCATACCGCCTTCAAACGTCTGAACTTCACCGGTCAGTTCAAGCATCTTTTTAACCGGATGTTTCAGCCGGACATAGATATACGGGTTTACCATATGTTCCAGTTCTTTGATATCCCTGATTTCCCGTTCTGCCCCGGGGCTGCAGACTTCAAGCGTGTATGCGCTGTCGATGAGATCATTCTCATCGAGAACCGCACTGAGCTTTTCGCTGACCTCGGCACAGGTATCGAGATCCATGGATCCGTCTTCCCGCATCACCGCAACCTGAAGCGTGTGCTCATTGCCAAGCCACTTCATGTCATACAGAATCACGCCGGAAGATGACAGAACCGGAAGGATCAGTTCTTTCAGTCTGGTGATCTGTTCCATTCCATTCTCTCCTGAATAACAGAAGGAGCGCACTGCGCTCCTTCATTAACCTGTTCCATACTATCATAAAAAAAGGCGTATTCAAGCGATTTTTTATGTTTTTTATACTTCTTTCAGACATTCTGCCCGCAAAAAGCCCGCGGATTTCTGTTGTCAGTCTTTCTGCCGGATGCCTTCTTCCGGGAATCGAAAAAACAGTGCCCTGGATAAGGGCACCGGTACCGCCATCGGTACTTCAGAGTCTTTCCGATTACTGCTTTTTCGCAAGCTGGCTGTTGGTAAATTCACTCCAGCCATACTGGACCATGTACTCTCCGCGATACGCATTCAGCGCTGCCGGGTTTCCCTTGAGCCAGTCATAATAATCACAGTCGATCGCATCCGGGATCACCGCAATCATTCCGCGCCGTCGGATCAGAACATCCGGATATCCGGCCTGTTCAAGCGCAGACGAAAGATCTGTCCGCAGATTCTTGAGATAACTGCGTTTCGAATCAGATGCCTCTTCTCCCCAGAGGATCCCCATAATTTCGCTGTTGGTGCAGAAGGTACCGCAGCGATCCACAAGGTACGCAAGCATCTCTTTGGACTTGGCATACTGAAAAGACATCGGGATTCCGCTGCGGTCATATACTTCAAAATTACCGAATGTATGAATCCGGAGTTTATCGGGTTTTTCTTCCGCTTCCGCCGGATGGCGGAGATCCTCCAGT
>CAJOLG010000117.1 GCA_905235315.1 uncultured Solobacterium sp.
ATCCGGATCCCGCATACCGCGAACTGGAAGAAGAACTTCTGGCAGACGCAAACCGTCTGATGATCGGTCCGATGGGCCTGCACGGTGTTACAACCGCATTGTCCGTAAAGATTGAAACCGCACCGACCCATATTGCCGGCTTACCGTGTGCAGTCAACATCTGCTGTCATGCCTGCCGCCACAAGGAGATTGAATTATGAAAGAGATCATACTTCCTGCAGACGCATCGGTTCTTTCTTCCCTGCATGCGGGGGAACGCGTGGAACTCAGCGGAACGGTATACACCGCAAGAGATGCCGCGCATAAGCGCATGATCGAAGGGCTTTCGGAAGGGAAGCCGCTGCCGTTTGATATTCACAATGCCGCGATCTACTACGTCGGCCCGACCCCGGCGCACGAAGGACGTCCGATCGGCTCTGCCGGTCCGACGACCAGCAGCCGGATGGACAAATACACACCGAAGCTTCTGGACGAAGGTCTTCGGGTCATGATCGGAAAGGGAAGGCGAAGCAGCGAAGTCGTCGAACATATCCGGCAGTACGGGGCGGTTTATTTTGTCGCCTGCGGCGGAGCGGGCGCACTGCTTTCCCACTGTATTGTGAATGCGGAGCCGGTCGCATATGAGGATCTGCTTGCGGAAGCGGTCGTAAAGCTCACATTAAAAAAGTTTCCCTGCTTTGTCGGAATCGACAGTGAGGGAAACGATATTTACGAAATGGAGGACTCCCCGGATCTGCAGTAGACCCGGCATCGGGAGTCATCGGAAACAGGGTTCTAAAGAACGTATTGTCAGTTTCAAATGTCCGGCTGATGATACGTTCTTTTCCTTTGGGGCGCATGACGGAAGGGGAGGCATCGCCTGCCCGTTCCGGCCGGGATTCATTCTTCGCCGGTTTCAACCTTTTTGATATCGTCGGACTGATCAACCGTGAGATCAAACTCCCGGAACATTTCATTTTCCGGCAGGATCATCGCAAAGCCGTCCGTATAATCCCACTTCAGCTCTGCCTGGTCGAATTTCAGATCAAGGATATGTCCGCCGCTGTTCCTATCATCCGAAATGAAGTGGAAATGCCATCCCACGGCGTTAAGCCGGTCCATGTAGTCCGGACAGTACAGTCCCACAACCGTTCCTTTGATATCCGAATAGTCAAAGAATGTCTGATCCGTTTCCAGCACCTTCGCCAGCGGCTTATAAGGCTGTGTCTGCGCAAGTTCGCTCCGCACGTTCATCGTGTTGAATGTGCCGTCCATGCGGATGAAATAAAACCGATTGGTTCCGAGTTCGCTTACGGTCTGATTCAGTTCTTCTTTCAGCTCCGATATCCCCTGAATGTTCGTAAGGGTTTCACTTTTATCACAGTCGAAAAACGTCACATCGCAGAAGGGAATCGTCTCCGCGTCATCCACAGCCTCAACACTGCCGTCTCCGGCCGCTCTGTAGATTGTTCCCTCCAGCATTATGAGTTCCCCGTTCAGCGCGTCAAACGTCCCGATTCCGATATCTCCCATGGTCTTCACTTCTTTGACGGTTCGGCTGCCTTCATAGTCACCGAACGTAAGACCCTGCAAAAGAGACACCTGTCGGATCGTCTCCCGGTCGGCCGCGCTGCCTTCCGAAGGATTCGCAGTGCCGCAGGCACCGATCAGCGCCGATACCGCAAGCGCCATTCCAAGTCCGATTCGCGTTTTCCTGTTTATGGTATGGTTCATGTTTTTCCTCTCCTCGTTTTTAGTTTCGCTCTGCTTCCTGACGAATGGCAAGAAACAGCTCCCGGTCTTCCTTATGACAGGCGATGACGGAATTGGGCTCGATCAATTCCGCGTCCTTTCCGTCTTTCTGAACAAGAACGCCGCCCGCCTCATTCAGAATCAGCTTGCCCGCCGCATAATCCCAGATGTGAATCGGCTTGGAGATGAACCCGGCTGCTCTGCCGCAGGCGGTAAAGCAGATGGCCAGTTCACCGGAGCCGATACAGCGGTATCCCACCGCGTGGGAGTAAATGACTTCCTTGTCCGCGTTCCAGCTGTCTTCCACCAGAATCAGGGATGATTCCAGGTTCCTTCGTTCCATGTGAAGCCGTCTGCCGTTAAGGTACGAACCGTTTCCCTTTATCGCATGGAACATTTCATCCATATACGGGTTATAGACGACGGAACAGAGTATTTCTTTGTCTTTGACATAGGCGATACAGACTGCGCATACCGGAAAGCCGTTGATGAAGTTGTTCGTTCCGTCGATCGGATCAATGATGAATCCTTCTCCGTCCGTCAGTTCCGCATTCTTCTTTTCCTCTGCGATGAAGAAGGCGGAATCCACCGTTTCCTTCAGCGAGGAGATGAGCGTCTCCTGGATTCCTTTATCCATGTCTGTGACATAATCGTTCTTCTTCTTTTTTTCGACATTCAGGGTCTCTGCGTTTTTCATCCGTTCGCCGCATTCCCGTGCGAGCACCATCATCCGCTCAAGGATGTGTTCCGTTTCATTCATATTGTAAAGCTCCTTTTTTTTATCATTCGGCAAATTCAAAGGACGGCCTCTGCGGATCTGCGGTAAACCCGGATCACAAACGACGCGGTCAGAACCAGCGAGGAAATACGGTCCAGCCGCTGGGCTCCGGCCCGCCCGGTCTTATAGGCATAGGGAGTCATCTGAAACAGGTTTTTAAGGGACGTATTGTCAGCTTCAAATGTCCGGCTGATGATCTGTTCCTTTTCCATTTCAAGGACAGACGGCAGGGGAGGCATTGCCTCCTCGTTCCGGTAAGGATGTTCATAGAGGATCTCTTTCAGTTCATAGAGGTGATCCTGCGCGGGCTGCACGAATACAAACCGTCCGCCCGGCTTCAGAATCCGTGCGATTTCATCGCCGGCAGCCGGCGCAAAACAGGTCATCGCCGCATCCATACTGTGATCGGCAAGCGGAAGATGAAAGATGGAAGCGAGCACATACTGTGTAGTACGGTCGGATTTCGAAGCCCGCATTACCGCACTTCGGGAAAGATCAAACCCGTATTTTTCCCTTCCCGGGCATTCTGCGGTGTAATAGCCTTCCCCGCATCCAAGATCCGCGAACGTCTCAACCGGCTCCTCCTCCAGAACTGTTCGGAGCGTATCCTGCAGAAATGCATACGCACCGGTACTCAGAAACGCGGTGCGGGCCTGCACCATTTCCGCGTTGTCGCCGTGTGCGCTGCCATTGCCGCGAAGAAGATTGAGATATCCCGAGCGGGCATAATCAAAACAGTGGCGGGAGGCGCAGACAGCAGAATGTTCGGTTCTGGTCAGCGGAGAACCGCAGACCGGACAGATCAGATACATAAATTCATCATATCAAATTACGCAGTTTTCACATAATTCCGGGTACCTATTGACTGGCGGTCAGTCAGTCATTACATTGATACATGGAGGTGGAGTCTATGAAAGAACCGAAGGATACCGAAGTCCGGCGCACCGAGTTTGTGGAAGCGGCAGAAAAACTGTTCCGTGAAAACGGCATCGTGGACACAACGGTCAATTCGATTGTCCGGGAACTCGATGTTGCGAAAGGGCTGTTCTATTACTACTTCAAATCCAAGGATGATGTGATCGATGCCATCAGCGAGAAATACAATAAGGATTTCCGCCAGGCGATCCAGCGTTCGCTTGACCCGCAGAATGATTTTGATGACAGGCTGAACGGATTTCTGGAGAATACCATCACATCGTTCCGGATCATGTGGGACAACCTGCAGGGAAGAAATGAGACGATCGACCTTACGATCCTTTCTTCCCGCAGTCTGGATGAAGCGAAGCAGACCGCGTCGGAAACCCTGGCAAAGCTGCTGAACGAGGGAAATGAATTAAAGAAGATGAATATTCCGAACCCGGAATACTTCGCAAAACTGATCATCAGCGGGATCGCAGATCTGTCCGGCCAGGCAGAGGCGGATCTCATGGAAATCAAAAAAATGATCGAAGAACTGATCGGAAAGGCAGGTAACTGAAATGGCAGATGAAATGAAGAATCTGGAAGAAGAACTGGAAAAGTTCAGAAAGCATCTGGAAGCGGAAGCGGAGAAGTGGCTGAAAAACGTTGACGGGGAGAGCGACAAGGTCGTCCGTTTTGTCAAAGAAAACACAAAGGATCTCACCGATACGATTGCCAGAGAGCGGAAAAAGATCGAACTTCGTTCCGAAATCGGAGAGCGCAGCCGTACGCTGAACAAAGCATACACAAGACTTGGAGAAGCGTATTACGACTCGCTTCAGAACCGGCGCTCCATGGATGACATGAGCGATGTAATCGCGATCATTGATTCCAACCGGAAACTGGTGGATCTTCTGAATGAGCAGCTTGCCGGCCTTGAAACCGGGTCGGATGATGCGAAGACGGAATAGGATCATTCACAGAATATACTGATGTTCATACGATCCGGCAGAATGCACTGCCGGGTCTTTTTCAATGTTCAGAAAATGTTCACGTTCATATCAGTTTTGTCACAGATTCGTTTTGTATTGTTCTTTGTGTACAGGAGGGGAACCCGAATGAACAGAGAAACCGTATTTGAGGCAACCATGATGCGGGTGGAACACAAGTTTCCGATGAAACGGGCACAGGCAGAGGAGTTTCTCCGCCGGGCGATGCCGCATCTGAAACCGGATGTCTATCCCGAATATGATGTTCACAATATCTATTACGATACGAAAGACAGCGCAATGATCATTCATTGTCTGGAACATCCGCAGTACAAGGAAAAGCTCCGGCTGCGGACCTATGGAGAGCCGTCGGATCAGACGCCGTGCTTTCTGGAGATCAAGAAGAAATTCCGGGAAACCGGCATCAAGCGCCGCATCCGGATCAAAGAGCGCGAAGCATACGCCTGTATGCGGTACGGAAAACGGCTTCCGGAGGATTCCCAGATTGCCTCGGAGATCGCGTATCTTACAAAGAGCCGGCAGCTGGAGGAAAAGCTGTTTATCGGATACCACCGCAAAGCATTTTCAGGGATTGAGGAAGCGGATCTGCGGATCACATTTGATACGGATATCTGTTTCCGGACGGACCGCATCAGCCTCCGCAAAACCGGAACCGAAACAATGATTACGGATGAGGATGATGTCCTGATGGAAATCAAGGTCATGGACCGCTACCCGATGTGGCTGACGAAGATTCTCAGCGACATGAAGCTTTACCGGCAGACATTTTCCAAATACGGCACGATCCATACCGCTCTCACACAGCAGCGCATGAACAATACATACAGCCCGGCAGCGGTTACCGCATACGCCGCGGCACGGAAGGAGAAACTCTCATGTTTGGCACAATACTGACAGAATCACAGCTTACCGTTTCAGAAATCGGAATCTGCGCAGCCTGCGCACTGATCTGCGGGATGATCATCTCGCTCAGCTATAAAGCAATAAGCACATCCTCAAAATCGTTTCTGCTGACAACAGCGATCCTGCCGGTCATCGTCATGATGGTCATTATGATGGTCAACGGCAACCTCGGAGTCGGCGTTGCGGTAGCGGGCTCATTCTCGCTTGTCCGCTTCCGTTCCCTTCCCGGAAAGGCGAGTGACATCGCAGTCGTCTTTCTCTCCATGGCGGCAGGCCTTGCCTGCGGCACCGGATATGTGTTTTACGCAGCGGCGCTGAGCACAGTCATCTCCCTCGTTCTGATTGTGCTGAACAGCAGCGGGCTGTTCCGCCAGGATCCATCGCACCGTTATGTGACGATCATGATTCCGGAAGATCTCGACTATGCGGAAGCGTTTGCGGATATTTTCAAAAAATATACCTACGGCGCATCGTTGAATTCCATGAAGACCGTCAATCTCGGTGAACTGCGCTATGAACTGCAGCTTCGGGACAGCTCCAGCGAAAAGGCAATGCTGGATGAGATCCGCACCCGCAACGGAAATCTGACGGTGACTTCCAGCCTGATGGCTCCGATTGGAACGGAGCTGTAACGGGCAAAGAACACGGAGGTCATCCGACCGCGACATACAGGGGATTCTGTATGTCTTTTTTCATTTCCGGTTCAGGGAATCCGCTTCACGGAAGGATCACGGCGTCACAAACCGGAAAAACGGGGTAAGATAAACAGGAATACAGTGCAGGAGGAGTTTTATGCGCGCATTTATCAATGCAAAACTTTACGGCCGGAAGGAAGAAGCGTTTCTGGTCGAAGACGGGGTGTTTTCTGCGTTTGGCTCAAACGAAGAGATCCAGTCCCGGATCGGCCCCGATACCGAGACCGTTGATCTGTGCGGAGCGGCAGTCGTTCCGGGGTTCATTGATTCCCATTGCCATCTGCTCGGATTCGGCCGTTTTCTTGAGAATGTTCAGCTTTCTTCCTGCCGCTCGCAGGAAGAACTGTACGCAAAACTGAAGGCGCGCCTGGACTCACTGGCGCCCGGTGAGTGGCTGATCGGAAGAGGATTCAACGAGGAAACCTTTGCGGAAAAACGGTATCCCGACCGGCAGGGGCTGGACCGGGTCAGCACCGAGGTTCCGATTGCGGTAACCAGAATGTGCGGACACAAGATGGTTGTCAACTCGAAGGCGCTTGAACTTGCCGGCATTGACGAAACCACCACGGTTGAAGGCGGTACGATCGATGCGGAGAAGGGGTTTCTGGAAGAAAACGCCATTCCGCTTCTGCAGAAAGCCTGGCCGAAGGAAACGGAAGAATCGATCCGCCGCGCAGTCCTGCGGGGGCAGAAGGAGATGAACCGGTACGGAATCACCGCTGTCGGAAGTGATGATTTCCTTTCGCTGACCGATGACTGGCGGCTGGTATTGGATGTCCTTTCAAAAATGGCATACCGCGGGGAGCTTACCGTACGCATCAATGAACAGTGTGAATTTCCCAGCATTGAGGAGTTCGCAAGGTTTCTTGACGACGGTTATACAACCGATGTCGGAGACGATCTGTTCCGGATCGGCCCGCTGAAGCTGCTGACAGACGGTTCGCTCGGCGCCCGCACGGCCGCCTTGTTCGAACCATACAGCGATGCGCCGGAAAAACGCGGATATATGACGATGTCCCGGGATGATATCCGGCGCTGGGCACAGCTTGCGGCAGACTATAATATGCCGACGATCTGCCATGCGATCGGGGATCTTGCGGTCTCTGAGGTACTGGATGTGTTTGAAGACATCGTGCTTCCCGGAAATCCGCTTCATCACGGCCTGGTGCACTGTCAGATCATGACCCCGGAAGAGATCAACCGGGTGAAGGCATTGAATCTTTCCTGTTATTTCCAGTCTCTGTTTATCGACGATGATGCGCCGATTCTCAGCGAACGTGTCGGAGCGGAACGGGCGGCGTCCTGTTATCCGTTCCGGACACTTTCAGAATGTGTGATTGCCTCAAACGGAAGTGATGCGCCGGTGGAGATCCCGGACGTACGGAAGGGAATCCGGCTGGCGATGACCCGCCGGTCCATGTCTGCAGATGCCGCAATGAATCCGGCAGAATGCATGAGTGCAGTGCAGGCGATCGACAGCTATACGGTGTGCGGAGCGAAAAACTTCTTTGCGGAAGACCGGTACGGCACATTGAGCGAAGGCAGCTATGCGGATTTTGCGGTGCTTGACCGGCCGATTGCGGACTGCCCGGCAGAGGAGATTACATCAATCCGGATTCTGATGACTGTGATGAACGGCGAGACGGTGGCCGAACTATGATCCGGCCGCTGGAAGACCGGGATCTGGAACTCTGCCGCTCCTGGTACAACTATTATGTGATGAATACCGTGATTTCCTTTGAGGAAGCACCGGTTTCTGCGGAAGCCTGGAAGCAGCGGACAGAGGAAATCACGAAGCGCTATCCCTGGATCGTTCTCGAGGAAGACGGCGTTCTGAAGGGATATGCGTATCTGAGTCCGTTTCATCCCCGCAGCGCGTACCGCTTTACAGCCGATGTTTCGATATACCTCGACCCTGCCCAGCGCGGCAAGGGGTATGGGAAACCCCTGATGCGCGAACTGGAGCGGCTTGCGAAAGAACAGGGAATCCGGAACCTGATTTCGCTTGTTACAGAGGGAAATCAGGCCAGCGAAACCTTTCACGAAGCCTGCGGGTTTGTGAAAAAGGCCGTACTGGAAAATACCGGATATAAATTCGGACGCTGGATCGGTGTCACGTACTATATGAAAGCTTTGGGAGACTGAGCGAAAATGGCCACCAGGATGATGGCGATGACCACGAAGAGCGCGATCATGGCGCTCGGGTTTTTCTTGTAATTGCGCCAGACCTCGGAGAAGAGGCTGCGCTTTTTGTAT
>CAJOLG010000118.1:0-5764 GCA_905235315.1 uncultured Solobacterium sp.
CTCCACCCACTCGAAACTGTCTGAAGCCGAAAAGTGCCTGAAATCAAGGGCTTTCGCGGCTATTATTCTTTAACCTTTGACATCAATACTACCGTCTCAACGTGGTCCGTATAGCAGAACATATCAACAGGAATCAAACGATTAATCACATAACCATACGATTTCAGTATTTCTGTATCGCTTCTCTGGGTGACAGGATTGCAGGATATATAGACGATCCGGTCAACACCGCTTTGCCCCAGCGCATGTGTAACAGCTTTGCCAAGTCCTGCGCGCGGCGGATCTGCGATGACCACATTTTCCGTAACTTCATGTTCGGAAAGATACCGCGCAATATCATCACAGCAGAAGGAAACATTCTGAATGCCGTTATGCTTCGCATTTCCTTTTGCATCCTGGATTGCCTGCGGAACCACTTCCACTCCTGTCACATGGTTTGCCTGCTTTGCCGCAAGAAGCGTAATTGTTCCGATCCCGCAGCAAAGATCCAGCACGGTATCGGTGCTCTTTAATTCCGCAAGATCGAGAGCAGTACGGTAAAGCACCTGGGTCTGGACCGGGTTTACCTGAAAAAACGATCCGGAAGAAATGCGGAACCGGATTCCTTCAATCTCATCAAAGATATATCCCGGCCCGTAAACAACTGTTTCCCGGTCACCGAGCACCATGGAGGTTTTCCGGTTGTTGCGGTTTACGATGACGGTTCTGATCTCCGGATGCATTCTGACAAGCTGCCCAACCAGTTTCTTTGACCCCGGCAGCACCTTCTGACCGATCACGATCACAAGGAGAACACTTCCGTCCGCATGCGATACCCGAATATAAAGATGTCTCAGAACACCGGTTCCCGTATCTTCATGATACGCAGTCAGATTCATGGCATCCGCAATCTTCGTAAAGTCACGGATGATGGCATTGGCTGTTTCATTCTGAATCAGACAGTCATCGGTGGAAATCACGCGATGGGTCCCTTCCCGGTACATTCCGGCAGTCAGATGTCCGTCCTTTTTCCGATGAAATGACGCATAAACCTTATGCCGATAATGAAACGGGTCCTCCATTCCGAGGACCATTTCCACATTTTGTTCCGGAAACAGTTTCATGACCTGTTTCCGTTTTTTATGAAGCGTTTCGGGATAGGATGTCTCAATCCAGCGGCATCCCCCGCACTGCTTCGAAAACGCACATTTCAAAGAATCACCTCATTCATCGAATGAACCACATGGTCTGTCGCTTCACGGAGCACACGGTAACTCTGATGGCCGGAGGCAACAAGCGTAAACTGATTCACACCGATCGCCAGGCTGGTCTCCATATCATGAATACTGTCGCCGATAAACATGCAGTCATCCGGGCTGCAGCCGGAGGATGCCATCCAGCGCTTTGCCATCTCGATTTTGGATTCGGCAAGATCATTGTCAATCCCCAGAATCTCATCAAAGTACTTCGCAACATCAAGCGAAGCTGTCTGATATTCCAGCTTGTCATGGCGGCAGGCAGAAAGAATCACATTGCGGTACCCCTTTTCACAGGATTCCCTGATCTTGTCAAGAACGCCGTCCACAAGACCGCAGCGGTCAAATCCCATGTCATAAAGCCGGTTGAATTCAACCGACACTTCCTCATAACTTTCCTGCTCAAAGGTATAGCCGAGTTTTTTATAATAATCGATCACCGGAAAGCAGAACAGATCCCGGTAATCATCCAGCGTGTACTCCGAAAACATGCCCCGTTCCTTCAGCATGAAATGTTCAACATTCCGGCACAGTTCGACATCATCGATAATCGTGCCGTTATAATCCCATATAATCGTTTTCATAGCGTGCTTCCTTACCCAGAGAATGTCAGCCGGTCTTTTATGGCAAACCCGCTGTTTGGCCTCATGCGTTTTTCAGAATGTCCAGCCAGAGGCTTACACTCGCATCGCTCGGCATGCGCCAGTCGCCGCGCGGGCTGAGCGTAACCGAACCGACCTTCGGTCCGTCCGGCAGACAGCTGCGCTTGAACTGCTGGTGGAAGAACCGGTTGTAAAAACGAATCTCCGCATTCTTGATAAACTCCTTGTCAAGGTCATCGTATGCCAGACACGCAAGAAGCAGAATCTTGTCCGGCGCAAACCCCCAGCGCATCACATAGTACAGGAAGAAATCATTCAGATCATACTTTCCGATCTTATCTTCCGTCTTCTGGGCGATAACGCCTTTTTTATTCGGTGTAAGCTCCGGTGAAATCGGGGTTCCGATGATGTCCAGAAGGACATTTTTCAGTGCTTCATCCCCGCAGGTCAGCGCATATGCACGGCAGATATACTGAACCAGTGTTTTGGGAACCGAACCGTTCACCCCGTACATCGACATGTGATCCCCGTTATAGGTGCACCAGCCAAGCGCCAGTTCGGAGAGATCTCCCGTACCGACCACCAGACCGTTTTCCATATTCGCCGCATCCATCAGAATATAGGTGCGCATTCTCGCCTGGGCATTCTCATAGGTGGTATCCCCGTCACCTTTGTACTCTCCGCCGTGGCCGAGTGTGATAAGGTGCTCTTTTACCGGTTTGCCGATTTCCACCTCTCGGATCTCTGCCTTCAGACACTTCATAAGATCGACGGCGTTCCGATACGTACGGTCACTGGTATTTCCTTTGCTGGGCATGGTATAGGCGATGATCCGGATGCCCTTCACAAGCTTGCGTGCTTCATTGCATACAAGCAGTGCCAGCGTGCTGTCGAGTCCGCCGGAAACCCCGATTACCAGCGTCTTGATACCGGTCGCCCGGACACGAGTCGCAAGTCCGTTTGCCTGAATCTGCAGGATGCGCGAGCAGCGTTCCGCGAGTTCCCGGTCATCACTCGGCACAAACGGCATCCGGGAAACCGAATAGTGTTCCTTCTTCAGGTTCTTTATCATCGTATCAACCGAAGAATCATAGCTTCCGCCCAGCGGCTTTACATGAATTTCCGCTCTGCGGTACCAGTCATCGGATTCGGTCGTAAATGTATTCTGATGCGTGCGGTTGTATTCAAGCACATCGAGGTCGATCACAGCCGTCTTCAGTGCCGGCCGCTCCGGATAGATCATTTCTCCCAGCATCTTGCCGTTGGAGGCGATCATGGAATGACCGGAGAATACAAGATCTGTGGAGGACTCATCCACTGCAGCGCTTGTATAAATATATCCGCAGTAACAGTCCGCGCTCTGATGAATGACAAGATTCCTGCGGTATTCCGCTTTTCCGATCACTTCATCACTTGCGGAAAGATTGGCAATCAGATTTGCGCCCGCAAGGCAAGCATGAGTACTCGGACGGTCCGGTACCCAGAGATCTTCACAGATATCAATTCCAAGCACCGCTCCGCTGAGACGGTCTTCGCCAAGCAGATCAATACCGAACGGAACCGTCTGACCGGCAACGGTCACGGTTCTTCCGATAATATCTTTCCCGGACGCAAACCACCGCATCTCATAGAATTCACTGTATGAAGGGATGCTGGTCTTCGGAACAATTCCGGCGATCACACCTTCCGACACCAGAGCGGCGCAGTTATACAGGCAGTTTTCATACCGCATCGGAAAGCCGACCACATATGTCGTCCCTTTGCGTTTTTCGGACGCTTTGGCAATCTGCCGCAGCCCTTCCTCGGCTGCCGCAAGAAGAGCTGCCTGATCAAACAGATCCGCACAGGTATAGCCGGTGATGCACAGTTCCGGAAATACGACAATCCCGCAGTCCTTTGCGGCATTCATCAGGGAAATGATTTCCGCTGTATTGTATGCCGGATCGCCGACCTTCATTGAAGGCACCGCAGTGCCTGCCTTAATCATCCGATTTTTCATTTCAGTTCTCCTCGGTCCAGATATCCCAGCATCATCCGATGCAGTTCTTCCGGCACCTGTGTTTTCAGGGCAGTATAGTCCTCATTCATCCGCGCCAGAAGACGGCGCACCTGTGTGCTTGATACGTCTTTGGTATCATCCGGCGTTTCCAGAATCGTGATACCGTCTTTCAGCCCGGAAAGATACGGATCGTTTTCAAGAAGTTCTTCCGGATGATCATCGCTGCGTTTCATACAGATGATGCCGAATTCCCGGCAGATATCCTCCACATGAAGCCAGACGGTTTCAAGTTCCGGCAGTTTGTCAGAGCCAAACAGCAGAGATACCTGATAGCCGAGATCCCGGTAATGACACATGGTCTCGTAGGTCCGGGGCTGCTGTGCGGCCTCGATCTCATAACGCGAGACAACCATCCAGGGGTGATCCGCCGCAATTCTGTCGAGCATCGCAAGCCGGTCTTCATCGGAAAACGCAAACTCTTTTCCCTGCGTATCGGAAATGTAGGAGTTCTTTGTCGGCACAAAGATCACCTTCTCCCGTCCCGTGTTCTTCATCGCATATTCCGCAAGCCGGATATGCGCAACGGTCGGCGGGTTGAAGGCTCCGCCGAAAAGAAGAGCCGGTATCAAATGCGGCCTCCGTGGAGACGCTGGTACATCTCCTCCCGGCATTCCGCAACCCGGAGGGTCAGGTCAACATAATGCTTATGCGGGAATTCCGGACGGAGTTCCGACTCCCAGACACGGTTTTCCAGCTGCTCGCGGATATAATCTTTTTTCTGCGCAATCGTCGGTAAATCGATTGCCACTTCCCCATTGATGATGTGCGGCACAAGAATCCGTTCCGCATGTACCGGTACGATCGTTTTGTGCGTATCAAACGCATCCGGGTCGAGATTCACAACTTCAATCGGAACCCCGTTTTCAATCACTTCATCATCCATGGCGATGATATCGCACTGCCCCTTGCCGTCTTCATCATAGACGCGCCATGCCATCAGCTTGCCGGGAATGATTGCTTTGGATACGGTATCCGAGCACTTCATCTTAGGGGTATAGGAGCCGTCGGCTTCCTTTACCGCAACCAGCTTGTATACGCCGCCGAACACCGGATCCGTTGCGCTGGTAATCAGCTTTTCTCCAACGCCGTAGGAATCAAAGTGGGCATCTTCGTACAGTTCCATATTTGCCATCTTCTTTTCATCCAGACTGTTCGAGGCGACCAGTTTGACATAGGGTTTTCCTGCCTTATCGAGAGCCTTGCGAAGACGCTTGTATCCGCGGGCAAGGTCACCGGAGTCAATGCGTGCACTCTTGACACGCTTATTGGGATCGTCCGGATATTTTTCAATCAGTTCATCGTCCAGTTTGATCAGATTCGGAAGACCGGACTCAAAGATGTTGTACGTATCCAGCAGGAGCGAAACATTTTCCGGATAGGTTTCCGCATAGGCGCGGAACGCATCAAGCTCGGTTGGATAGAACTCGATGAAACTGTGGGCAATCGTTCCCACTGCCTTTACATCGGACCCGTACTTCATTTCCGCAAGGCAGTTGGCAGTGCCGATACAGCCGCCGAGAATTGCCGCATATGCGCCGTCATTGCCGGCGCTGGCACCCTGTGCCCGCCGGGTTCCGAACTCCATGACATTGCGCGGCTGATGAATCGAAAGGCCTGAAATCTTGGTTGCCTTGGTGGCGATCAGCGAGTGGAAGTTCATGGTCTGCAGAAGATACGTTTCAATCAGAATTGCGCCGACCATATCGCATTCAATGCGGACCATCGGAACCTGCGGATAACATACGGTTCCTTCTCTCAGCATATACACATCGCCCTTCCAGCGGTAATCTCTCAGGTAATCACAGAATTCCTGACTCATTCCCTTCGTTCTCAGCCAGATCAGATCCTGCTCGTTGAAATGATAGTTC
>CAJOLG010000118.1:5795-7714 GCA_905235315.1 uncultured Solobacterium sp.
CCGCAGGAAATGGTATATCCCTGATCATCGGGGTTCTTCCGGAAGAACATGTCAAATACCATTGTTGTGTCTTTGAATCCGTGCAGAAACAGGCAGTTTGCCATTGTGAATTCATAGAAATCGGTAATCATTGCCGGATTTTCATAATCCTCATCCGGGATATACGGCTGCACACTGATGTTTGTCATAGATTATCCTTTCTTCATACGGGTATATTTTTTCCCCATCTTCTGCTTCAGAAATGCAATTACTTCCTCTTTCTGATCCTTCGGAAGTGTCAGAATCACTCTTGTCTCCGGATCATTTTCCTGAACGACGTAGACACGGAAGGAATCCTTTTTGTAATCTCCGTAATCATAGGAGCGGATATCATCATATTTGATGATTCTGCCCATTACCGCAATTCCCTCTTCACCGATGCCGTCACGCTGAAGGATAAATCCGATCACGCAGAGCGTCATCAGCGCAAGACGAATCATGTCCAGCAAATCGGTGTAAAGGAATCCCGTAAGCAGACACAGCACGCCGGCAATCACAAACAGAATCCGGTAAACACTCCACAGTTTGTCTTTATAGATCAGATTCCGGGTCCGCCAGGCGCCGGTCAGAAGCCACGCCGCCATGGCCGCGAAAATCACGATCAGAATCATATTGCTGTAATATCCCATACTCAATACCCAAGCTCCTCATTCACAAGAATCACATGGATGCGGCCCTGAACGCCGCTCCGACGTGTCAAAACATACTGATTGCAGATGGTAGACGCACGGCTGCAGTGCATGCACTCCCCGGTCTCAACGCAGGGATTATCCTTGTTCAGCCGGGCATTGTTGGCCGGGGCCGCAAGCTGTTCCACCCTGCTCTTTGCTTCTTCAAGATCGCGCACAACTTTATTCGATCCGGCAATCACATATACTTTATCCGGTCCGTAAATCAGTGCCGCAACCCGGTTGCCGTTGCCGTCGACATTGTAAAGCCAGCCGTCCATCGTCACCGCATTCGTACTCATCAGATATACATCTGCAGAAAGGCTGTCCCGCAGCGCCTTTTTTACATTATCGGTCCGATATCGGTCAATAAAGTGAATCTCCTGATTCTCCCGCAGCCAGTCGATCAGGCCAAGTTCATCCAGGGTCACACTTCCGCCGACACCGACGGAAGAACCGCTCGGGATCTGCTTCCGGATGAATTCGGATGCCTCCTCAGCAGTATCACAGACCGTCGCATAGAAATGATTGGCTTCCAGCGTTTTCGCAAGACGCTCAAGGCGGATTCGCATGATGTTCTGTTTGGGTTCATGTTTCATGGCAGACACCTCTCATTTTTATATTATAACGAAAATAAGCCTCCGTTTTTCACGAAGGCTTGCGTCTTTCAGGAATGCTTTTCAATAACCTCACCGGTATGGGTCTTCCAGATGGATCCTTCCGGCACATAACCGCGCACGCAGCTGGTCGGATAAATCTGCGAATTCCGCCCGATGACGGTTCCCGGGTTCAGCACGGAGTTACAGCCGACTTCCACGTGATCTCCCAGCATGGCGCCGAATTTCTTGAGCCCGGTTTCGACATCCTCTTCTCCGCCGTGCACTTTGACAAGAGTTTTGTCGCTCTTGACATTGCTGGTAATGGACCCTGCCCCCATATGGCTGTAGTAGCCGAGGATCGAGTCACCGACATAGTTGTAATGCGGCACCTGAACGTGGTCAAAGAGAATGACATTCTTCAGTTCTACGGAATTGCCGACAACGCAGTCCGCGCCGACAAGGGCACTTCCGCGGATAAACGCACAGTGGCGGACCTCCGTATTGGGCCCGATGATGCACGGCGCCCCGAGGTATGCGGAGGGAAATACTTTGGCGCTCTTATGCACCCAGACATTTTCTTCTCTCTGCTCATACTCTTCCGGGAGTGTTTTAC
>CAJOLG010000119.1 GCA_905235315.1 uncultured Solobacterium sp.
TCTGCCCTGAACCGGAAGCCGGACAAAGTAATTTTTCTCAGTGATAAAAAACAGACCGAGCTTCCCGCAAAGGACGTTATGGACAAGTATCTCGGCTGCCCGTATGAGGTGATGTATTACACCCCGCAGACGCTGGAAAAGATCATTCTGGGCGTTGAGGCCGACGAACTGGAAGTGGATGTGCACGGCGGAAGCGATTATGCGATCGCCATTGTATCCGCGCTTGCGGAACGCAACGGCGTTACGCTCTGTTATCCGGGCTTTACCACGAAGACCATGTATGTTCTGACCGATGATGATCTGACCAAGGAAGAACTGGAGATTCCGAAGTTTACCGTCAAAGAGATCGTTTCGCTGTACGGGGGTTCGGTAAGAGATCTGCCGGAAGCGGAATTTGAAGGGGAAGACCGGAAGGCGGTTCATGCCTGCAATGAATCCCGCCGGTATAACACCCGCTGCTGGACGGAATTCTGCGCCGCCATGGCAAGCCTGGCGAAGAAGAACGAAGGAAAGACGGTGTGGAACGCACCGGAATCCCTGTACCGGGAATATCACGGGATCTTTCAGTCCATTGCCGGGATCTTCCGGCAGTGCGAAATAAAAAACGGAACCCTGGTTCTCGAGTTTGCCAACCCGGAATACAAGATCCTCGTCACCGATCCGGGCGTCCCGTTTGAATATGAAACGTACTACCAGCTGGAAGACAGCGGGCTGTTTGATGATATCGACATCCGGGTGAATATTGACTGGAACGGAGGAGAGTTCAACCGCCGGGATCCCAACAGCGAGCTGGATGTCATGGCTGCCAAAGACGGCAGACTGATCTCCGTCTCCTGCAAATCCGGCAAGTATGACCAGCAGGCCATCTATGAAGTAAAAACCAACGCGAAACAGTTCGGCGGCGAGCTGGCAGTGCCGGTACTCTGTACGGATATCGAGCATCTTCATTCCGAGTATGCGGAGAAGGCGGAAACCCTCGGGGTTCTGCTCATCCAGTATGATGAGATGCGCGCGGGCAAAGCCGCAGAGCGGATCGCAGAATGGATGAAAACCCATTAAGCAATAAATATACTGACGGCACCCAAACTTGAACTGACCCCCAAAAGTTGAACAACAACTTGAGGGGTGCAGTTCAACTCCGGGTGCCGTTTTATTCTGAGAAAAAAGAAAAACACACCGTGTTCACGGTGTGTCAATGTCTCTGCTCAGTCGCCGTAGCGTTCCCGCAGGAGCGCCATGAATTCCGCATGATTCATGACCGTTTTGCCGGCTACGTTCACAAGGTAATCGGCCGGGCCGTCATCTCTTGAGGCACAGCCGTCATATTCCGGAATCTCCATATAAAGATACCGGACGATCGGGCCGTCGCCGATCTCATCCACGGTCTTCCCGGCCCATGCCGGATTGTGGCGGATTACCCACGCCTTGAGCTCAAGCCATTCTTCCTCGCTGCCGCCGGAAAACTGTTTCATCATTTCATCGGTAAGTTCACGTTTGGTCATATGTTTTTTTCCTCCATTCGTTTCTGTTTTCTGTTCGCTCAGTACTTCTCCCAGAACGGGCCGTACTGCCAGAAGGTGAAGCCGCAGTCCTTACAGCGGTAATGACGGTAGGTATGATCTTTGACAAGCTCATAGATTTTTCCGCTGGGGTTTTCAATCACATTTTCGGAAAGCAGCTCGAGCCGCTCTTCTCCGGTGCCGCAGCGCGGGCAGAGCCGGGTATTCTCGTCGGGCAGTTCGCCGTCCGGAAAACCGCCGGCTGTCTGCTGAAGGGCAATATCCTTAATTTCTGATTTTGCCATGATTGTTTCCTCACTCTCTATCATATACGAGGATGCGGAAAAACCGCCACGGAGGTTTCCGAAACCGGCAGAAAACCCGGACAGAAAACCGGGTATCTGTAAGTATTTACATGAAAAAAAGATTGACAATCTTTCAGTTGAAACCTATATTTTCATTAACTCGAAGAACAGAAGAGTAGCAGTCGAACGCCTCCAGCGAGCCGGTACAGAGTGGAAGACCGGCAGGTACGAAGATCTGTGAACCGCATCTGGGAGAGGTCATTCTGAACGGCATCAGTAGGAGTGAACGTACACCGGCGTTAACGGTTTGAGGTGGCAGGAAACCCTGCAACCAGAGTGGCACCGCGATAACCCTTATCGTCTCTGGAGAGAAACTCCGGAGACGTTTTATTTTCCGGAAACCACAAATAGAGGAGGAAAGAACATGAAAAGCACAACAGTTATCAAAGCAGGACTCGCAGCCGTAACGGCACTTACCCTGGCCGCATGCGGCACAAACAACACCGCCGCAGAACCGGCAGCGGCCGCTCCGGCGGAAAAGCAGATGATCTTCATCGGCATCTCCCCGGACTACCCCCCGTATGATGATCTCAACGCGGACGGCTCCATTACCGGCTTCGACTATGAGATGGGCGAATGGCTCTTCACATGGCTGGAGGAGAACGGCTACAACTATGACCATGAATGGAAGCAGATGAGCTTTGACACCATCATCTCCGCCATTCAGGCAGATCAGGTTGACCTCGGTATCTCCGGCTTCACCTATGACAGCGAACGGAAGGTGCTCTTCTCTGAGCCGTATCATGAGTCTGCCGAAGTGGCGCTCGTAAACGAAGACAGTGATATGAAAACAACCGACGACCTCACCGGCAAGACCATCGGTGCGCAGCTCGGCACCACCGGAGAAGACTGCGCAAACGAAGTGGAAGGCGCAACCGTAAGTGCGATCGAAGACATGGGCATCTGTGTGGAATCCCTCAAGGGCGGCGCGTATGACGCAGTCATCATGGATCGTCCGGTCGCGGAGAACTATGTCAAGGCCGGCGGCTATAAGATTCTCGAAGGCACTCTGCTGGATGAGCAGAACTATGTCATCGCAAAAGAAGGCAACGATGAGCTGATGAATGCGGTCAATGCGGCGATCAAGGCATTCCTTGAGAGCGATGACTGCACAGCCCTGAAAGAAAAGTACGGACTGTAATCCTGCATGAGCGAAATTTTTACATCTGAAAACCTGTTGTTTATGCTGAGGGGGGCCGGCGTATCGTTACTGCTGGCACTCGGAGCCGTTGTGATCGGATGCGTGATCGGAATTCTGTTTGCGGCGGCCAAGCTCTCAAACAATAAGGTTCTGCGGGCAATCGGAAATGTCTATGTGGAGATCTTCCGGGGAACCCCGATGTTACTGCAGGTTCTGTTCTTCTATCTCGGGGTGCCGGTGCTCTACCAGCGCATCACCGGGACAAGAATGAGCGCTGACCCGTATCTCGTCGGTCTGATTGCGCTCTCCTGCAACTCGGGCGCCTACCAGACAGAGCTGATCCGTTCGGGAATCCAGAGCGTGGACAAGGGACAGTGGGAAGCCGGGGAAACCCTCGGTATCCCGTATCCCGTCATGATGAAGGAGATCATCCTGCCGCAGGCATTCAAGCTCATCATCCCGCCCCTGGTATCCGAGTTCATTACGCTGATCAAGGACAGCTCCCTGATTTCCAACATCGGCGCCCTGGAGCTTCTGTACAGTGCGCAGGTGCTCGGCAAACGGTATTATGACTATCTGGATCCGCTGATTCTCGCCGGCATTATGTACTTATGCATGACGGTGGTCACCTCATACATTTCGAAGAAAGTGGAACGGAGGATGGCGCAAAGTGATTAAAGTAGAACATCTGTACAAGAACTTCGGTTCACTGGAAGCCCTCCGGGATATCAATCTCGAAGTTGACGAAGGCGAGATCGTATGTCTGATCGGGCCCTCGGGCTCCGGCAAGAGCACGCTCTGCCGCTGTATCCACGGCCTGGAGAAGGCAGACAAGGGAGAAATCTACCTCGACGGGGAGAAGATGGACCCGAAGGATGCCGCAAAGTATTATGAGCAGCGCAAGAAGATGGGCTTCGTCTTCCAGCACTTCAATCTCTTTACCAACAAGACGGTACTGGACAACTGTATGCTGGCGCAGACCGCGGTTGCGGGCAAGTCAAAAGAAGAAGCCGAAAAGACCGCAATGGAATTACTGACCAGAGTCGGTCTTGCGGACAAGCGGGATGAATTTCCCTCCAAGCTTTCGGGCGGTCAGAAACAGCGTGTGGCGATTGCCAGAGCGTTATGCATGAACCCGGAAGTGATGCTGTTTGATGAACCGACATCCGCCCTTGATCCGGAAATGATCAAGGAAGTGCTCGATGTCATGAAAGACCTCGGTGCCCAGGGCATGACCATGGTTGTGGTCACGCATGAGATGAACTTCGCCCGCAAGGTTGCGGACCGGGTAATCTTCCTCGACAGCGGGGAGATCGTGGAGATCGCTCCCTCCGAGGAGTTCTTCTCCAATCCGAAGACCGATCGGGCAAAAGATTTCCTGTCTAAAATTTTCTACGATTAATACCATGAAACTTCCGAAATTCGAAGTCGAACAGTGGATGACCGAACATGAACACGAGGCCGTCTGTAATCTGACAGACACCTGTATTCCTGCGCTGACAGTACCTGAACTGCTGGCGCTGGACGAAGCAGGTGCCTTTCAGAGTGTGAAACTCGATTACGGGGCGATCACCGGAGATGAAAGAGTAAAGGAAGAGATTCTGACGCTTTATTCCACCGGGGATACGGACAACATCACCACCTCGCAGGGATGCCTGCAGGGCAACGAGATGGTCATGGAGACCCTGCTGGAACCGGGTGATCATGTCATTACCTTCAAACCCGGCTATCAGGCCTTCAGCGATTACCCGCGGGCCCTTGGCTGCACGGTAACCGAACTGCCGCTATATGAAGAAGCGAAGTGGCAGCCTTCCGTCACGGATCTTGAAGAAGCGATGCAGGAACCCACAAAGCTCATCATTCTCAATGATCCGAACAATCCGACCGGCTTCCGTTTCAGCAACCTGTTTGTGACAAGGATGATTGAACTGGCAGAGAAACAGGGGACCTGGATCCTGGCAGATGAAGTATACCGGGATCCCCGGTTTCCTTCCGTCAGTGACCGGTATGAAAAAGGAATCAGCACCGGATCGTTATCCAAGATGTATTCCCTGGCCGGGCTGCGCTTCGGCTGGATCAAAGGCCCGAAAGACCTGATTGATACGATCAATGCGCGGCGGGATTATTCCATCATCTCCACCGGGCCGCTGTCCGATACCCTGGCAGGCATTGCGTTATCGCATAAAGGCGAACTCCTCGAGCGGGCCGGAGGGATTATCCGGGCAAACCGGAATGTGATCGAAGAATGGCTCAAAGAAGAACCGTTATGCAGTGTCAATCTGCCGGAGTTCTGTACCGTATCCTTTCTGAAGTATGACAGCCCGGTTCCCTCACGGACCCTGGCAGAAGATCTTCTGAAGGAATCCGGGGTATTCTTCGTACCGGGGGCGTGCTTCTTTCAGGAAAACCATCTGCGGCTGAGTCTTACCGCAGACCCGGAAGACATGAAAAAAGGATTGTCGATCCTGAGTAAGTATCTTCACCAAAAGTGATTGAGAAACCTTCTCTGCCACAGGGAAGGTTTTTTAGTGCGTAATAGAAATGATCCGGCAGTGGAGTTTCTTACTTATATTGGAAAGCTGATAGTAATCTACTCGGCGAGTTGGCCAAATATTTTTCGGCGAGTTGGCGCGTTTTTGTTCGGCGAATTGGCATCCGGACTTACGATCCGGATCGTTCCGGATCCGGTCAGGAC
>CAJOLG010000120.1 GCA_905235315.1 uncultured Solobacterium sp.
TCGTCTGTTGAATTCCAGAGTTCATCTCCTTCATTGCAGAAATACTCGAGTCCGATCCAGACGGTATGTTCAAGGTCCTTGACCATGTAGGGACTCCAGTTGTTGTAGATCTGGAACCGTCCCATTTTGACACTCCGGTCATGCACGTATACCCAGTTGTCGGGAACGATATTGCCGACGGTTTTAAGATCGGTCTCGTTTTTCAGGTTCAGTTTGTTTACAAGGACACCGACGGTCATATAATCCCGGTACGGAAGCCCCTCCGCAATACGGCGTTCTTCCTCCGGCACATCATTCATTCCGGCAACCAGATCCTTGATCGGCATGGAGGAGATCACGATATCTCCCGCATATTCGGTTTCTGTTCCGTCCGTCACGGCAATGACCCCGGTCAGACGGTTGTCTTCCCCTTTTCGGATACCGGTGACCTTTGTGTTTTTAAGAATCGTTCCGCCCATGCGGACCACTTCTTCCGCCGTCACATCCCAGAGTTCGCCGGGGCCGAGTTTGGGATAGGAGAACTCTTCAATCAGGGATGTTTCAATTTCGCGGTCTTTCCTGCCGAACTGTTTTTCCAGTGCGTTTTTCAGTACCGCAAAAATCGAAAGTCCCTTTACCCGCTGGGCACCCCAGGACGGGTCGATTTCAGAGGGGTGTCTTCCCCAGAGATTCTCGGTGTAATGTTCAAAAAACATGGAATACAGTTTTTTCCCGAACCGGTTGATATAGAAGTCTTCCAGAGAATTTTCCTTCCGCTTGCGGACCAGAGATCCGGCGTAGGAGAATCCGGCTTCCATGGTATCTTTCAGCCCCATATTGCGGAAGGTATCCACCTTGAGCGTAATCGGGTAGTCAAAGAACTTCTGGTTGAAGAAAATCCGTGACACACGGTTTCTTCTCAGCATTACCCGGTCTTCCGTCTCGGGATCGGGACCGCCGTCCTGAAGAGTCACATCTCTCCCCAGCATCCGGTCATCCTTTGCCGGTTTTCCCTGGCGGGGCAGCAGCTCATCCCACCATGCATTTACTTCGGGCACCTTGGAGAAAAAGCGGTGGCCTCCCATATCCATCCGGTTGCCGTTATGTTCCACCGTACGGGAAATCCCTCCGAAACAGTCGGACTCCTCAAATACCGTGACCTCATAGCGGTCCGATTTTTTTAACAGCTCATACGCAGCGGTAAGTCCTGCCGGCCCAGCGCCGATAATCAACACCTTTTCCTTTTTCATGCGTGTTCCCTGTTCTCTTTCTTTAAACGATCCAGCCCCGCTGCCAGAATGCCCGCAATGACAAGATCCACCGCGATCCGGGCACATACTGCAGGAAACGGCGGCAGAGACTTCCAGAACGCGAAGAGACTGTCTTCCGCGCTGTGGACACACATCAGGATAAGCGAGTGTGCCCCAAGCCAGCAGAGCGCTTTTTTCAGTTTTTCCGGATAGCAGAGTGCCTGCACAAGCCGAATGACACAATAGGAGCCGCAGAAGCTCTCAAGAATGCCGAGTGAGAACTCCGGATACCAGCGGCCGGACATTTCGATATACCCGAAATGAAACATCAGAAACATCCAGAGGATCATAAAGACCGGAATCAGAATGCGGTCATACTTCCGAAGGTCATCCAGATGGCTCCGCAGGATCATGCCCGCAAGCACATACCCGCAGGCGGCCATGGAAACATCCAGATTGAAAATCAGCCAGTTCCAGTCGAATCCGCCGATCCCGAATCCGATCAGCGAGATGAATGCGATCAGGTACGGCGCCCGCCGTTCGAGATCTCCTTTATACATGGTATACACCGCATTGACAATCGTCCGTGCGGTAAACAGACTTACGAGAAACCACAGCACACCGATCGGTTCATGGATTCCGTCCCCGGTCCCGCTTGCCCAGATTACCGCCTCCGCCATATCTTTGAGCACCGCAAGCGGCGCAAGATGACGTATCACGATTTTCGCAGCAGCGATTACCGCTGCGGTCAACAGGTATGGAATCAGAAGATGCGCTGCGTCTTTCTTGGTCCGGTAAAAAAAATCAGCCCAGTTGGAAGAAGGTCTGAACGTATATCCGGACAGGATGAAAAACAGCGGAATGTGAAACGAAAAAATAATGTTTCTTGTGAAGGTTCCGGAATTCAGTGTATGGCCGGCAATGACCAGCAGGATCGTCAGGCCTTTTGCGGCATCGACCCATTCAATTCGTTTCCTCTTGGATTCAGTCATTTCAAGCATCCCCGTTATTGGAAATTATACGGCAAAGTGCCCTCTTTCACAAACCGCGGGGACGCATTCTTTCGCCCGGTTTCGATGTTTTCGAAGACATGCTATGATTCTGAAGGATAAAACTCCACAGGAGGTATGACATGCGGGTAAATATGCATACGCACTCCGTCTTCTGTGACGGAAAAGACACACCGCGGGAGATGGTCGAAACCGCCATCGAAAAGGGATTTGATATTCTTGGTTTTTCCGGACACGGTTACACGCCCTATGATGATACCTGCATGAGTCCGGAGAATACGGAAGAATATATCCGTACGATCCGCAGTCTTCAGGAAGAGTACCGGGATCGGATTACGCTTTATCTCGGCATTGAACAGGACAAGACCCGCCGGATTCCTTCCCGGGATCCGTATGACTTTGTGATCGGAAGCGTTCACTTTCTTTCCGACGGAACCGAATTCCGCCCAGTCGATATGTCAAAAGAGGTCTTTTATCAGATCCTGGAAGACTTCTATCACGGTGACCGGATTGCCATGGCGCGCGATTACTACCGGGAAGTCGCATCCCAGGCGGAGTTTGAAGAAGTGGATATCATCGGGCACCTCGACCTTCTGATGAAGTACAACGAAGATGAATCCTTTCTGCGCTTTGACGATCCTTCCTATACCGCGCTTGCGGAAGAATGTATCTATACGATCGGAACCCGCAAACTGTTTGAAGTGAATACGGGAGCGATCGCACGCGGCACCCGGAAGACCCCGTACCCGGCCCGGAATCTGCTGGAGATCCTGTACTCCGCCGGCGCAAAGCTGATGCTGAACAGCGACTGTCATAACCGCAATTACCTGGACTGCGCCTTTGAAGAATCGCTGCGCCTGATCCGTTCCTGCGGGTTCCGCAGTCTTTACATATTAAAAGACGGGGAATTCATCCCCGCCGATATCGATCTGTTTCACTGAATCCGGATCCCGTCCGGACCGAATACAGAGTGGTCAACGACATAGCCCTTCTCCTTGTCCAGCAGGACGATCTGAAGCCCTTCCCCATTCCGCTCATAAGTCACATCATGAACGCGGATCACCCCGTTGGGCTGGATTGCGAACCGGAGATTCTCCTTCAGACGATATTCCTTATGCGGCTCTTTCCAGGTTTGGACAGAGCCGTTTTCCATGAGCGCTGCGAACGAACCGTCCGCGGTTATGCCAAGCAGTTTCGCCGTATCCGGGCCACTTCCTGTCGCAAAGATCAGATACTGTTCCGGATCGATGGCTGCCCGGAATGACGGATAATCATTGATCCGGTAGAGATTTGCATTCTTCAGCTGGCGAAGGCAGTATTCCCGGCTGACTTCATACTGCGGATCCTGCACCGGGGTCACCCCTTCTTCCAGAAGGATGTTCCCGATATAATCGGTCAGTTTTACCGCCCCGAAGTTATTGGCGTGTCCTGCATCTGCCATATCATGCGGAAAATCAAACGCCATTTCCTCTATGACGCTCTGTTCATTGAAATCAACGTACCGGAGGTTGTGTTCCGCCGCAAACCCGGCGACCGCTTCATGAACCTCGTTTGTGGTTTCAAGATAGGGTGTATTTACCAGAATCAGACGGATTCCGTTTTCCTCACACAGCGTGCATATCTTTTCAAGATACCGCTTCATATTCTCCTGCATGCCGGCCGGCGTCACTCCCTCTTTCGGGTTCAGCGGTTCATAGTCCTCGATCCCGGCATCCTCGGAGAGCACGGCATATCCTTTGAGTGAAGTGTTCTGTTTCGGCCAGAACCGGATGTCGTTGGCCGAAAGATCGTTCCAACGGGCATGATAGCGGATAATCGGGAACAGATAGCTCGCAAGGGTTTCGTTTGCGTCCAGCGCATTGATTGCCTGCACCGCTTCCAGCTTTACGCCCGACCACTTCATCGGATCGATCGCCTTCCGGATGGAAGCTTCATTGCAGTTGTACGGGGTATCGATATACGGAAAGCAGACTACCATATCGAGAACCACGGCCTCCGGTTTCTGAAACCGCAGTGCTTCTTTCAGCCAGTAATAACTGACAACCAGGCTCTGTTCTTCCGAAGAAAGATTAAAACTGCGGATGCCGCAGGCATCATACAGTTCCTGCGGGGAAAATGCGGATATCGCATGGGAACTTCCGAGAAAGACTGTATCCACGCTGTTGTTGTCCATCTCATAGAACGACTGATACGTGACATCCAGCGGCCAGTAGTTGTCATTCAGGAATTTCGGCTTGAACAGTTCCCCGGCAAGGACTGCCGCAATGATCAGCGTCACAAGAAGCGCTGCCGCATGTTTTAAAAATGAAGTGCGCTCCTTCATGTCAGAATCCTCCGTATATGAACGCTCCGGCATCAAATCCGAAGCCATAGGTGCCGAAAACCAGCAGAACAAGCATCAGAACCGTATAAACCGCATAGCGGAACGCCCACGGTTTCTGAAGGAGTTCGCCTTCAAGATCGCGTGTCTGATTGAAGTGCTGGATGATGGCGAAGCAGAGCACGGCAGCCGCAAGCAGCCCCCACTCCGCAAACGACAATCCGAGAAGTCCGGTTTCCTGCGGCATGGAAGACGGGGAAAACAGACTGATAAAATTGGCGATCACCGCACGGAAGCCGTAGGAACGGAACAGCAGAGAGCTCATGACAAACAGAAAGACCGTAACCAGATTCCGGATCCGGTTTTTCAGCCAGAGCGGTACCGAAAGCGCCCTGTACAGGGCTTCCCGGAAGCTGAACGTCAGTTCGCCCACAACCTGATACATTGCGGTCAGAAGGCCCCACGCAAGATAGGTCAGGCTCACGCCGTGCCAGAGTGCGGAAACAATAAACACCGCAAACAGATTCAGATATTTGCGGAAGGTCCCCTTCCGGGATCCTCCGAGCGGAAAATA
The DNA here is from genome assembly GCA_905235315.1 of uncultured Solobacterium sp. GTDB lineage: Bacteria > Bacillota_I > Bacilli_A > Erysipelotrichales > Erysipelotrichaceae > Bulleidia. The sequence continues at coordinate 5,134 of CAJOLG010000120.1, forward strand.
GATGTAATCCCGCAGCCACAGACTGAGACTGATATGCCAGCGGGTCCAGATTTCCGCCGTGGATTTGGAAGTATACGGATGATCAAAATTATTCTCAAGGCGGATTCCAAACAGCATTGCGGCACCCATGGAAAGCAGAACGCACCCAAAGAAATCCGCATAGAGCTGAACCATGAACATGGACATGCCGAGCCATGCGTAAATCCCGTTATACACCCCGGTTTCCGCATAGAACGCCGCAGCCGGAATTCCGGCCCGGTCGGCAATCAGATATTTAAGCAGAAGACCGCTGAAGATCTTCAGAAACCCGCGCGACATGTTTTCCTCCCGGAATGCATGTCCTTCGATCAGCTGCGGCGCAAGTTTCCCATACCGCGGAATCGGCCCCTGTACGACCTGCGGGAAAAACGAAACGAACAGTGCATAGTGTGCGATGTTTTTTTCCGGCTCCGTCTTCCCCCGATACACATCTGCGAGATAGGCAATCACCTGCAGAGAGAGGTAAGAAAGACCCATCGGAAGGAAAATCCGCGGGACCTCAAACGAAATTACCTGCCCAAGTAA
>CAJOLG010000121.1 GCA_905235315.1 uncultured Solobacterium sp.
ATCCAGGAATCTTGGAAGAAGGAATCTCAATTGTTTCCTTCGTCTGAGGATTGATTCCGGTACGCGCTGCGCGCGTCTTTACTTCGAATTTGCCAAACCCGGCAATGTCGACTTTCGCACCGCCTTTCAGCGACTCCGCGATTGTATCGAAGACGAGATCAACGATTTCTGCTGATTCTTTCTTTGTAAGGTTGTGCTTTTCCGCAACTGTTTCTGCGATAACTTTTTTATTTACTGATTCCATAGTTTATCTCCTTTTCTACGTGAGACCTATATTATCACGAACATTCTACATTTCAATACTTGACATCGTTAAATGAATTCAGTTTGGAATTCTGGTATGAAGTCGTTCCAGAAGATCAAAGACCTCTTTGGAGCTGAGACCGCGTACGCCGCATGCATTTGCATGGCCGCCGCCGTGAAATTTTTCTGCAATATCATTGATTGCCACATTCTTGGAACGCAGGCTTCCTTCAAAAGTTGCAGGATCAGATCCAGGCATCTCACAGAGCAGAGCGTAAATCTCAACCTCCCGGATATTCCCATATACATCAATGAAGTTTTTCGCTTCAGAAACAGTCAGGTTCCAATCCTGAAGCTCATCCGCAGAAATAATGCGATATGCCATTCTTCCGTCAGGAGACGTAATGACGGTATCTCTCAGCATGGCATCAAACCGGAATTCACGCATGGAAATTTCAAACAGCTCCCGGTTAAGATCCGGTACCCGTACACTGTACTGAGACAGCCAGCCGGCAATCGAAAGTGTATGTTCCCGCGTATTTGTTGTTTTGAACCCCAGGGTATCCGTAAGGATGCCGCGATAAAGATATTCCGCGGTTTTCTGAGAAACAGCCTGTTCTTCACACTGCTTGAAAAACTCCGCAAGAATTTCACAGGTAGCGGCGCTTCGTTCAAATACAAACTGCATCTTTCCATACGGGCTGCGGTTCGGATGATGATCGATCTTGATGATCTTTTTTGCGGATTCAAATCGCTCGTCATCGATTCGTTCTTCATTTGCGGTATCCAGAACAATCGCAAGGCTGGTACGAATGATTTCCCTGCTGCAGGAATCACTTTCCGGCCAGCAGTTTCCTTGCTGGCAGTATTCATTTCCGAGCGCATAAACGTGCTTTTCGGGCCAGTTATCAAGAATCCAGTTCTTGAGACCGAACTGGCTCCCTACCGCATCACAGTCGGGATGGATGTGCCGGAATACCGTAATCGTATCCGCAGATCGGATCTCATCAAGAAGACCGTCGAAGGACCACATGATCAAAGCCCCAGAAGACGGACAGTATCACGCGCTATCACGAGTTCCTCATTGGTCGGGACAACATATACCGCAACTTTACTGTCCGGTTTGGAAATGAGGCATTCTTTTCCTCGGATGGCAGCGTTGAGATCATAGTCAATGGAAAGGCCCATTGCTTCTTCCAGTCCTTTGAGAATCCGCTCACGGCAGACAGAATCATTCTCGCCGAGACCTGCTGTAAATACCAATGCATCAACATGTCCCAGTTCCGCATAATAGCCGCCTACCTGGTTTACAACCCGGTTTGTATAAAGCTCGGTTGTAAGAATTGCCCGTTCATCGCCTTTATCTACCGCAGCCTGAATATCACGTGCATCACTGGATATACCGGAAACTCCCAGCATACCGCTGCGCTTGTTCAGGAATGTATCCATTTCGTCCGGCGTGCACTCCAGCTTTTTCATCATATAAAAGACAACGGTCGGATCGATATCGCCGCAGCGTGTGCCCATCATAATGCCGCCAAGAGGTGTAAGGCCCATCGAAGTGTTGATTACCTTGCCGCCTTTGATTGCGGTGATGCTGGCACCGTTTCCGAGATGGCATGTGATCATATTCAGATCGTTGACATCTTTGCCCATCAGTTCTGCAGTGCGGCGGTTAACATACCAGTGGCTGGTTCCGTGCGCGCCGTATCTGCGGATATGATACTGTGTATACCAGTCATACGGTACCGGGAAAAGATAGCTTTCCGGTCCCATTGTCTGATGGAATGCAGTATCAAACACAAATACATGACCGATATCAGGGAGCGCTTTGCAGAAGGCCTCATAGCACACGAGATGTGCCGGGTTGTGCAGCGGAGCGAGTTCAGCAAGCTCACGGACACGTTCAACAACTGTTTCATCCGCAACCACAGACTGGTCATAATAGGAACCGCCCTGAACGATGCGGTGACCCGCACCCTGAATCTCATCGAGCGAGCTGACAATGTTATACTCCAGCAGGCTGTCCAGCAGCATCTTAACAGCAGTTTTATGGTCGGGAATCGGGACATCCTTGACCTTTTTCTCACCGTCTACCTTGATGGTAAATACACCCATGTCCTGTCCGATACGCTCAGCCTGGCCGCTTGTAAGGACGGTTTCGGACGGCATGTCAAACAGCTGAAATTTCAAAGATGATGATCCTGAATTTACTGAAATAACTTTACTCATATTCTCCTCCGATCAGTTCTGTTTCAATCAGTTTATCAACATATTCCCTGCATGCGCTGTTTTTCTTCATGCGGTTATATATATCCGTTCTGAGATGATGCGCCTGGACACATTTCAATACAGATTCATAATGTTCAAGCTCGGCAATGCACTTTCGTATGGTATCGGAAACTGCCGCTTTGGAGATGGATTCCAGTTCCGCTGTCTCCGTAAGCGAAAGATCTTCTCTGAAGTAATACCGGCACAGTTTCTGCTGCCGCGGAGTAAGAAGGCCTCCGTAATAGTCCAGCAGTTCATTTACACGAATCTTATCCGACATGTTCCTGAAGATCCTCAGAAATGCTGTAAAGATAGGAGTCAAGATCAAACGGGCGAAGATCTTCCGGCTGTTCCCCGAGGCCGATGAAATATACCGGGAGATGAAGCTTGTGCTTTATGGCAATTACAATGCCTCCTTTGGCGGTACCGTCCATCTTTGTCAGAATGATTCCTGTAAGATCGGTTGCCTGGTCAAATATTTCCGCCTGGGAGAGACCGTTCTGGCCGGTTGTCGCATCCAGTACAAGCCAGGTATTATGCGGTGCGCCTTCAATTTCGCGGCCCGCAACACGGTTCATTTTGGACAGCTCGTTCATAAGCCCCTGCTTGTTCTGAAGACGCCCTGCGGTATCACACAGAAGAATATCGATCCCGTTCTCTTTCGCAAACCGGCATGCGTCAACGATGACAGCGCTCGGGTCACCGTTTTCCCTGCCTTTGATCACCGGCACATCGAGCCGTGCGCCCCATTCTGCGAGCTGATCGATCGCGCCGGCACGGAACGTATCCGCTGCCGCAAATGCGACCTTCTTCCCCTGCTTCTGATACATCGCCGCAAGCTTCGCACAGGTGGTTGTCTTGCCGGACCCGTTTACGCCTTCGAGGAAGATAACCGTCGGCCCGTTTTCGTTATAGACGATTGGGGTATCCGGTACTTCGTTATAGATTTCCTGCATCGTCTGAATCAGGAAGTTCATCGCCCAGTGAAATGTGACATTCACATAAAGCTTGCTGGTGGCAAGAAGCTTTTCACAGATCATATCCGCAAGCTCAATACCGACATCAGCTTCCAGAAGAACAATCGTAAGCTGTTCCAGAAACTCATCGTTAATGCCTTTGTATTTGAGCTTCATTTCGTTCAGTGCCCCGCCGAGACTGTCTTTTGACTTCTTGAAGCCGGAAAGATAGATGGCGCGGTCATCTTTGCGGGAGAACGTTTCTTTCAGAGAATCAAGAAAACTCATGCGTTGCCTCCCGGTTCGCCGGAATCAGCCATATTGATCGCATCACGAAGCTCCACTTTCAGCATCTGGGAAACACCCTGATTCTGCATGGTAACACCATAAAGTACATCGGTGTTCTCCATCGTTCCCGGACGGTGCGTTACTACGATGAACTGCGTCCGTTCCGTGTAGTTGTGCAGGTATTGCGCAAACCGCTCAACGTTGCTCTGGTCAAGTGCCGCTTCCACCTCATCAAGGATGACCAGCGGTACCGGCTTGACCTTCAGAATCGCAAACAGAACACAAAGTGCGATCAGCGATTTTTCTCCGCCGGAGAACAGCATATTGTTCTGAACCGCCTTGCCCGGGGGCTGGGCATCAATATCAATACCTGTATTCAGGATATCGCTCGGGTCTTCAAGGATCAGACGGGCTTTGCCGCCTCCGTACAGACTGCGGAAGATATTATTAAATTCCACATTGATCTGATCGAACATTGTTTTGAACTGTGTAACCATGACACGGTCCATATCTTCGATCGCAGCGAGAATCTTGTCCCGGCTTGCGGTGAGTTCTTCAATCTGCTTTTTGAGGAATTCATACCGTTCGTTGACTTCTTCATACTGCTCGGGAGCTTCCATATTGATATTGCCGAGCCGCTCGATTTCAGCACGCAGCTGAAGCACTTCTTCCCGTGCATTTTCAACGACGGTATCCGTCACTTTCGTTTTGGCAAACTCAAAGGTCAGCTGGTATTCGGAAGCCAGACGCTGCAGGTTATTCTCAATCTTTGTCTCAAGCCTGCTCTGGTCAATTTTGATCGCATTAATCGCCGCAACCGCCCGTTCCTGGTCTTTCCGAAGCTGACGGATCTGCTGTTCTTTGCGGTCGGTTTCGCTTGTAATGACAAGCCGCTGCTCGCGTTTTGCCTTGATATCGGACGTGATCCGGTCACGGTCGGAATACGCCTTGTTCAGGCGAACAACCGTATCGTCGATCTCTTTGGTATCAAGTGCCTCCGAAAGTTCATCCGGCGCAAGAAGAACCAGATCATTTTTAAGTTTTTCGTACTTGGCAAGCTTCGCATCCACGACCGGTTCAAGGCTCGCTGCACTGATGCGGTTCTGCTGCAAACGACGGGTAATCTCATCACGCTCCGCCGCTGCTTTTTCGCTTTCCCTGCGGGCAAGTTCAACCCGTGCAGACTGCGCATCGATCGCCTGCCGTACATCCTCCGCTTCGCGGGCTGCCGTGATCGGAGTGGTATTGCGTTTGAGTTTTCCGCCGGTCATGGAGCCGCCGCGGTGAATGACTTCTCCGTCCGTCGTTACAATATTGTATCTGCGCTGTGTAAGAGCAGAAAGCTCATTGCCGGCTTCCATCGAGTCCACAACAAGAACATTGTTCAGAAGATAATCAACGACCGGTTCAAACGTCGGTTCACAGGTGACAAACTCAGATGCAGTACCGAGATATCCCTTTGTATTCGAACAGATTACAGCAGCTTCCTGGGTGATTCCGCGCCGCTGGCAGACATTCAGCGGCAGGAATGTTGCCCGGCCGCTCTGATTCTTTTTCAGAAACCGGATCGCATTGCGGGCACTTTCTTCATCTTTCGTCACAATGTTGTACATCGCTCCGCCGAGTGCTTCGGAAACCGCCTGCTCATATCCTTTTTCCGCATGGATTTCCTGTCCGATCACACCGAGAATTCCCTGAAGCGCATTGCGGTTTTCCATGATTGCACGCGTTCCGGCAGACCGGTTGTTCGAGAACGGGTCACGGAGTACGTTTTCAAGATAAGCCTGCTGATTCTGAAGGCTTCTCAGTACGCCCTGCGCCTGTTCATATTCGCTGGAAAGATCAAATACCTGCTGCGCGATCTGGCGCAG
>CAJOLG010000122.1 GCA_905235315.1 uncultured Solobacterium sp.
AATTCCGATCCGCTGATCGTGAACTATCAGTTCGAGGCCAACCTGACCAAGCTTTCCCAGCCTTCGGGCATCAGTGTCAGCCAGGACGGCACGAGGCTCAATATCAGCTGGAATCCGGTCAATAATGCGGCGCGCTATGAGGTGACAATCGAAGATGTTTCCCAGAGCGTTGCCGGAACCGGCGTCAGTTTCGATGTGAACGGCTGGCCTTCCAAAGACTTCACGGTTTATATCACCGCATATCCGAAGGAAGGCGACACCCGCTATACCTTCAGTGATCCTGCGGCGGTGAGCGGATCCTACAAAGTGGAAAAGAAAGATCTCAACACCCCGGAAATCACATACATTTCAGGCGAAAACGGAACGGTCACCGTGAACTGGAACCGGGTGGAAAATGCGGGCGGCTATACCGTAACCTGCGGGAATATCTCCCAGAGCTTCCCGGATACTGCCGCTACCTTCTCCAATCTGAGTCCCGGTGAGTATACGGTTACCGTCAGGGCAAATCCTTCCGACACCGATAAGTACAATCAGAGTTCCGCCGCGACCCGTACGATCACCGTAACAGCGGCACCGACCCCGACCCCGGAACCGACCACGGAGCCGGAACCGGAGCCTTCGGCTGAACCGGAAGAGGGCGACAACGGCTGAGGAGATGACTATGCAGGAAACAGAGATCAACACGGAAGAAAAGATCTGGTATTATGCCAAACCGGACGGTTCAAAGTTCGGGCCGTATACCGATGAAGAACTGGTCCGGCTGCTGCAGAACGGCATCCTGACAAAAGATGACTTCATCTGGATGACCGATTTTGAAAACTGGATGAAGATTGAAAATTCCATTTACAGTTTCTATCTGGAAAAGACACTGTAATAAGAAACACGAAAGACGCCTGAACGGGCGTCTTTCCGCACGAGGGACCGATGATGAGAGACAAACTGAATCTGTATACACATGAGGGCCAGTTTCACGCGGATGAGGTATTCGCCACGGCGATGTTTTCCATCCTTGCGGAAGAGATCAATGTCGTGCGCGGGAGTGACACGGATATCCCGCAGGAAGCCGGATGGATCGTTTATGACATCGGCGGCGGAGAGCTGGATCACCACACACCGGAAAACAAGGAGACCAACGGCACCCATCCGGGAACGAATATTCCCTACGCCGCATGCGGCCTTGTCTGGCGAAAATACGGGCCGGAAATACTGGAGGCCCTGGATTGTGAAGAACAGTATATTGACCGGGTCATGACGCGGGTTGAGCGCACCCTGATCCTGGGCATTGATGCCAAGGACAACGAATTCAATCCGGTGATGGAATCCCTTGCGGGCATTCCGAATCTTTCGGCACCGGTGAAAGAAGAGATCCTGCAGGCGGCCAGAAACAGCCTGACAATCACCGATATCATCAAGGACTTCAATCCCACCTGGAACTCGGACATGGATCCGTATGACTGCTTTATGGATGCGGTGTCGTTTGCCAGGGATATTCTGCTGAACCGGATCTACAGCGTGATGTCGAGCCTTGACGCAAGAGACTTTGTCCAGCGGGCAATCGATTATTCCGCCGGCCACCTCCTGATCATGGACCGCTTTGCGCCGTGGGAAGGGGTATTGTACAGCCAGAAAAACAATCCCAAGGCAAACGATATCTGGTATGCGGTGTATCCTTCCGCAAGAGGCGGCTGGAATCTGCAGTGCGCAAGAGTCAGCTCGGAAGACCGCGGCGTCTTCCGGCATCCGCTGCCCGCCGGCTGGCTAGGTCTGCGCGGCGAAGAATTTCAGAATGTGACCGGGCTTCCCACGGTGCAGTTCTGCCATGTGTCCGGCTTTCTGTGCGGAGCGGATACTCAGCAGGATATTATGGAGCTTGCGTACCTGGCGTGCAGCGGGGAGTGACCGCATCCGCAGGATGAAAAAACCGGCGCAGTTACTTTCCAAACCCGGTTCAAATTGTTACGATAAACTTGTAGTAAGGAGTATGGATTTATGGCAAAACGAATAATGTTGAAAATTACTGCAGTAACCGCAGTTATCCTTTGTGCATTGATGTATACGACACCGGTACAGGCGCAGGGAAACGGCGGCGGTCCGTACGGTGATATTGACGGGTATTATACCTGGCAGATCAACGGAAAAGGATGGACCGTGTATTCTCAGAACGGGTATTCCTGGGTCTATGAGGACAACGGAACCCGCACTTACCTGGATGCGTACGGAAACAAGCTTTACGGAGTGACACCGGCTGCCGCAAAGACGATCACGGAAATGAAGCTCACGTATTATTCCACGATCAGCGGAACGAATGTATATCAGAGCCCGGACGGGAAGCTGTATACCGTAGATGCGTCCGGCCAGCTCTATACCTACGGCAGCACCCCGACCCCGACACCCGCTGTCACACGAAATGATCTCGTTGTGAAATATGCATTCAACTCCGCCGACGGGTATATCGTGTACCGGGATCCGTACGGCAATCTCTGGTTCTTCGGCGATGGATATTTCCCGACTCACTACTGGGGAAACAGCTACGGCTCTTATCAGACATCCGGCAATCCGGACCGCATCTTCCGCTATGCCTATGTGGCCGACGGCCATACGCTGTACCGCGACGATGCCGGAAGACTGTGGTGGTTTGAAAACAACACCGCGCATCTGTACAGCGGCAGCGGAGGCGGAGGAGGATCCACCCCGGCACCCGGCGGATCGGATGTGGACTGGACCCGCACCAATACGATGTGGGCGGACGGACAGACAAGCGTTGTGTATGTCGGACAGTACTGGATTGCGCCCAAAACCGTGTCCTGGGCACCGGACGGAATGCATCTGATCGGCTGGGATTACGCGGAAGGCACCGGCTACGTAAGATGGAAACCGGGTGCGTACATTAAAAACACCGGAAACGATCTGTCACTGTATCCGGTATATTCCCGGTAAACCGCTGCCATTCCGGCAGAGGAATCCGCAGTAATAAGAAATCGGACCCAACCGGGTCCGATTTTTTTCTGTTCACTTCCAGCTGCGCTCCAGCCAGGCCCGGCACAGCCCGACCCAGGCGGCGGCTTCCGGATCATATACCCGTAAGGGATCCCGGAAGGCGGGGTCAAAGCGGGTATCGAATTTATGAATCTGTTCCTGGGCGTATTGCGGGTCCGCCGGCACCAGGGTTCCGTTTTTTACCTGGGCAAGCACAGCGTATACCTGTTCGAGGGTATAGGGGTCTCCGTATGCACAGGCTTCCCACGCCGGGGTGGAAACACTGATGCCGTGTCTGCCGTGGGCGAAGACATGATGTTCAAAGGGAATGCCCTGTTTCCTGAGAGCCATGGCCATCAGATAACTGTTTTCCACCGGGACAGAGGCATCTTCCGCACTCTGCCAGAGGAAAACCGGACACAGGTCCTTTGGGACGTGCGTTTCCAGCGAGAAGGCATCCCGCTCTTCCTGTCCGGCTTCGGTTCCGAGCAGGGCATCAAAGGAATGGGCATGGCCGTATTCGCCGGCGGTAATAACCGGATAACAGAGAATCAGGCGGTCCGGCGTTGGCCGGATATCCGGGTAACGCGGATCGTGAATCGTTTCATAAAACTCTGCCAGCGAACCGGCAAGATGCGCTCCGGCCGAGAATCCCAGCACCGCGATCTTTCCTTCATCGATATGATACTGTTCCGCATTGGCCCGCAGGAGCTTCATGGCCCGGACGATCTCCCTTAACGGCTGCGTCTTCAGCGGCTCCATATAGAGCAGGTTTACGGTATAGGTGAGTACGGCAGAATGCCACCCAAAGTCATAAAACGTCTTTGCGGCGATTTCGCCTTCGCCTTCCGCACAATGCGTATACCCTCCGCCCGGTACGATCAGGATACAGGGGCGCACCTGTGCATCGTCATGAAAATAGGTGCGGATATTCGGCTGAAATCCGAACGCATGCGGGTAGAAGTATTCCCCCTCCGCAAAGAGATTGATTCGCTCGTGGCGCATAGATCCCCCTTGTATGATAATTACGTGCCTTGTCTTCACGTAAGTATCAATCCTTTCTAGCCTTTGATTAGAATGTAGATGAAACCTGTGTTTACTCTAATTGTATTTGTAGTCCATCTACTTAACGGAGGTTGAGACTGCGGGTTCCTATGGATCTGGTTATGGTTGGATAGGCTAAGTGCTTTCATGTCACGCAAGGTTACAGATAGGATCGCCGCAGCAGAAAGACAAGGTTTCTGGAAAGGCGGTCTTTTTTATGACCTATTATGTCGGCGTGGATATCGCCAAGTATGAGCACGTAGCTTCCATCCTGGATTCAGGATCCGGGGAGCTGTGTCTCGACTCTTTTCATTTCGACAATAATCTCAAAGGCTTCAATGAATTACTGTCGAATCTATCCGGGTTCAAGAAGGAAGATGTACTGATCGGTTTTGAATCAACTGCTCATTATCATCAGGCCTTCTTCAACCATCTGAACGGGATGGGATATAAGTGTATCCTGATCAATCCGCTGATCATCTCCCGTTTCAGGAAGGTATCGCTGAGAGATGCCAAGAACGACAATATCGATTCAAGGACCATCGCTCAGTTTCTGTTACTTGAACACGATCATCTTTTCAGCCGGGAGTTTCAGATGAACGAGCTGAGGGAACTCTGTTTCCAGAGAGATTATCTCATCAAGAGTTCTTCCGCTTTAAAGATCAAGCTCATCTCCTATCTGGACAGGACATTTCCGGAACTGGAGACCGTAATACCCAAAGGAGCACTCCATACAAAGGGCGTACGGGCTATTCTGAAGGAGTGTCCCTCAGCGAAAAGGATCGCTGAGACAAGGATTGATCATCTGGTGAATGTTGCCAAAAAGGCTTCTTCAGGACGTTACACGGAATCGCGTGTCATTCAGATCAAGGAAGCGGCGAAGACCTCTGCAGGCTTTGATTCGATAGCTCTGGCCTTAAAGATCAGGCAGACCATCGAAACTCTGGAATCAATAGAAAAGCAGATAGATGAAGTCAACGAGTCTCTTATAAGTTCCCCAACCGTTAAAGACTCGCCCTTACATAAGATCAAGGGAATCAATTCCATCGAGATCGCCTACATCCTATCTGCCATTATCAGTATAGAACGATTCGACTCTCCGAAGAAACTCATCGCCTATGCGGGGCTCGATCCGAAGGTCAGGCAATCCGGAACATGGACGGCGTCGAAAACACGTATGTCCAAAAGAGGAGACGCCTTACTTCGCTATGCGCTGATCTGGACAGCCAACAATATCAGGAAACATCCTTCCGGGATGAAGGACTACTACGAGAAGAAAAGATCGCAGGGCAAGGGACATTACAATGCGTTAGGACATTGTGCAGCCAAACTGTGCAGATACATCTTCTTCATACTCAATCATCCGGAAGCAGACTTCATTAACTAGTTCAAGTAATCGGTTTTCAAAGAACAGTACATCTCATCCATACATCTTCGGTTCTGATGTATCATCAGAGATATTTTCATAATGGGCATTACTATCTATGAATTATCTGTTGACTTTTCATAGTAGGACTCCGTTTACGAACCCATGGAATGCGCTTTATTTGTTCTTTACAAATCCTGATACTGATTTCAGTACAGCACAGTTTCCTGTAT
>CAJOLG010000123.1 GCA_905235315.1 uncultured Solobacterium sp.
TGTTTGAAAAGGCGGTAGGCAGCTTATGAATGTGATTTTGAAATATCTCTCAGATATTCGGGTCGTGATCGGACTTGCAGTACTGATTGTTCTGATCATGATTATTCTTATCGTTCAGAAAATCAAAAGCGGAAAAGCACGCAGACAGCTGGAAGATCTTGAAGACCGGTACAATGCCATCAAAAAGGTTCCGCTTTCTTTTAAATTGAATAAAGCCGTCGCAATCAGCCGGATTGTGCCTGACGCAATGACAAAAGTCACCAACATGAAGGATGACTTTGACAAAGCGGAAGCCAACCTCAAACAGATCGGACAGGCGCTTGCGGATACGGAAGATGAAATCATTGCCGGCAAACTCAAGAAGGCAAAACTGGATCTTGAAGATCTCGAGGTCAGTGTCTCGCTTGGGGAAGAGCAGGTTGAGCAGCTCGACAGTTTTCTTGATTCCATTCTGGAAAAGGAAGAAGCACAGCGGCAGCAGGCAAATGAATACAAGAACCGGTTCCGTGAACTCAAGGAACAGGCGAATGCGAACCGCGGACAGCTCAGCGGAGCCTGGGATACCATTGAACAGGTTATCTCTGAAACAGAACGCATGTTCTCCAACTGTGAAGACTGGATGTATGCGTCCGATTTCGAGAAGGCAAATGCCGAACTTGCCAATATTGAACAGTCGCTTGAGCGCTTTGAGGGGATCCTCAATGCAGTGCCGTCGCTTCTTGAAGATGCGAGAGGTGTTATTCCGAAGATGGCGGAAGTCGTTCATCACGATTACACGGAAGCCTATAACCGCGGTGTATATCTGAAGCATCTTCAGGTGGAACAGAATCTCAGCGTAATCACCAATGGTCTGCGCAGTGATCTTGAACAGCTTAAGACCGGGGATTCCGAAGGTGTACGGGAAAATCTGGATGACTATAAAGAACGTCTGACTCAGCTCGAAGATCAGATTCAGCGTGAGTGTGAAGCCTATGACCAGATGAATGCATTGGCAAATGAAAATGCCGCCCTGTATAAGGAAGCGGAAAAGAATGTCAGCTATCTCGCAAACCAGTATGCCCGTCTTTCTGGAAGATTCGGGCTTGACGGTATGGACCGGAAGATCGGCGACCTCCAGCAGCAGCTCGCTTCGATTGCGTCCCGTATGCCGAAGGTCTATACGCTGGTTCAGGAAAACCAGAATCCGGCGACCGGACTTGTCGCTTCGATGAAAGAACTGAATCAGGATCTTACGTCACTCAACAATACTGCGGCACTGAGATCGACAGCGCGGCAGGCGGGGAAGAGCGTGCGAAGAAGCAGCTTCTGAAACTCCAGGTCATCATGAACCAGATGCAGGTGAAGATTGCCAAGTACAAGCTTCCTTCCATTTCTGCTCAGTATGATGCGGATATGCAGAAAGCGAATGCATATCTCTCCCGTCTTACTGATCTGATTAATGCGGTTCCGCTCAATGTACAGCTGCTGAACACAACGCTGAAAGAAGCGATTGACTTCATTTATCGTCTGTACAACAACGTGAACAATGTTGTCGCAACGGTTATGATGGTTGAAAATACGATCGTCTTCGGAAATCGCTACCGCAGCACCTATGCGGATATCGACAGTGAACTCACCCGCAGTGAGCTCTGCTTCCGCAACGGCGATTACACACAGGCTCTTTCCATTGCCATTGCGACAATTGAAAAGATCCATCCGGGAAACTATGAAAATATGATCCGGGAGAATTCGAGTGAAGCATAGAGTTTATCTCGACAGTGCCGGCACAACCAGTCTTGATCCGGATGTGCTGAAAACGTATACTTCATTGCTGGAATCTCACTTTGCCAACAGTGAATCCCTCTATGATGAGGGAAGTGAGGTTCATCGTATGATGGAAAAAGCCCGCAGTGCCGCTGCCGGGCTTTTAGGTGTTTCGGCCGACGAAATCATTTTTACGTCCGGAAGCTGCGAAGCCAACAGTATGGCAATTAAAGGCGTATGCCTTGCGGATATGTCCCGAAAACATATTATTACCACGCCGATTGAGCACAGCAGTGTTCTCAACGCATGCCGGCAGATGGAACGCCTGTTCGGATATGAGATCACATGGCTTCCGGTTTATGAAGACGGCAGTGTGCGGGCAGAGGATGTACGGGCGGCCCTGCGGCCGGATACAGTGCTTGTTTCGGTAATGTACGTTAATAATGAGACCGGCGCGATTAACCCGATTGAAGAGATTCGGAGTATTGTCCGGCGGGAAAGCCATGCCTATTTTCATTGTGATATGACGCAGGCGGCAGGAAAGATCCCGCTGTCCCTGAAGGATATCGATCTCGCATCCATCTCTGCCCATAAGATTCACGGGCTGAAGGGAAGCGGAATTCTTGTTAAAAAACGGTATGTTCCCATGGAGCCGCTGATCTCCGGCGGAGAACAGGAATTCGGGCTTCGCGGAGGTACGGCAAACGCGGCCGCAGATATGGTCTTTGCCAAGACGCTGCGTCTTGCGCTGGAACGGCAGGAGGCATTTGCCCGCCATACGCAGCAGCTTCATAACCGGCTTGTCGCCGGACTGAAAACGATTGAGGGGATCGAGCTCAATTCACCGGAAAACGGGCTGCCTGCCGTAGTGAATTTTTCCTATGAAAAGATTCCGAGCGAAGTCATGCAGAATGAACTGAACCGGAGAGGATTTATGATCAGTGCGCGCAGCACGTGTGAAGCGCATTCCGATAATCCGAGCTATGTCCTGCTTGCCATGGGATATTCGACGCGCAGAGCCTCCTGTTCGATCCGGGTTTCGCTCTCCATGGAGAATACCGAAGAGGAGATCGATGCGTTTGTACAGGCAGTAAAGGAGATGACAGAACAGTATGGCTGATTATGATACCGTCCTGATACGTTATGGTGAACTGACGACAAAAGGCAAAAACCGGAAAGACTTTATCCGGAAACTGGATAACAATATCCGTGGAATTCTGCGCGGGTTTGACGGTCTTGAATACCGCAGGACCTACGACCGGTTTTATATCAAACTGAACGGTGCGGATGCAGATGCGGTAAAAGAAAAACTCCAAAAAGTCTTTGGTATTTCATCGTTCTCCTTTACGGAGCGGGTACCCAGTGATCTTGAGGCGATAAAATCCCGCTGCCTGGAGATCGCATCCGAATCCGGGAAGCATACATTCAAAGTAATCACCCGGCGCCATGACAAGACGTTTCCGCTGAATTCCGACGGAATCAACCGGGCGGTTGCCGGAACCATTCTGCAGAACACCGATATGAAAGTGGATGTGCATCATCCGGAACTGGAACTCCGGGTGGAAGTTCATTCCGGCGAAACCTATCTGATGAGTGAAAAGATTCCCGGTGCCGGAGGGTATCCGACGGGGATCAACGGAAAAGTGCTGCTGATGCTGTCGGGAGGAATCGACTCTCCGGTTGCGGCCTATGAGCTGATGAAACGGGGGCTGGATGTCGAGGCGGTACATTTTGCGAGCCCGCCCTATACCAGTGAGAACGCGAAGCAGAAAGTGCTTGATCTTGCATCGATGATGAGTGAATACAACCAGGGCAGAATGCGGGTTCATATGGTGAATTTCACGGAGCTGCAGCTTGAGATCTATAAAGCGGCAGGGGATCCGTATGCGATTACGCTGATGCGCCGCATGATGGTTCGTCTTGCGGAACGGATTGCCCAGGAATCAGGCTGTCTTGCGATTGGAACAGGAGAGAGCCTTGGCCAGGTTGCGAGTCAGACACTTGAGAGTATTGCATGCATCAATTCGGTAATATCCATTCCGGTGCTTCGCCCTTTGATCTGTATGGATAAAGTCGAGATCATTGATCTTGCGCGCAGAATCGGGACATACGAAACATCCATTCTTCCGTATGAGGACTGCTGCACCATCTTTGATCCGAAGAATCCGGTCACAAAGCCGACGAAAAAGAAAGCAGAGAGTTATGAAGCGCGTTTCGCGTATGATAAGATGATTGCGCAGGCAGCGGAGGAAGCGGAAGTGATTACCGTGCATCCGCCGCAGAAAGAAGCGTTTCTCTGAGGAGGGTTGAAATGGGAATATTTCATAAACATAATAACGGCATCGCAGAAGCATTTGAGAAGGTTATGCAGCTGCAGTCCCGGGAGTCGGAATCGGACTTCCTGGACAGCCTGAACCTGATCACTGTGGCAGTCGAAAAGGATGACAGTTACACCGTCAACGAGAAACTGAAGATCTATGAACTGCTTTCCATGATTGCCAATGTGACGCGGGATCAGCGCGGCCGCTATGCCAAGCGTCTTTCCCGCCTTCTTTCGTGATACATCCAGAAAAACCATCCGGGCGGATGGTTTTTTTACATTCGGGATAAGAGCAGTATTACTCGGCTTCGTTTACGGAGTGGTGTTTCAGACGGTAGAGAACCACCTCCGCATTTGCCAGAAACCGGACATCTTCAATGGTTGTGCCGACACCGTTGGAGATATCAAGGGTATACAGACCCTTAACGGTATGTTTCCCGCGGAACATCACTTCGGCCATCGGCGGAGTATAGAGCGCACCGAACACCCAGTAGGCCTGTCCGCCGTGGCTGTGCCCGCTCAGTGCATAGTCCGCAAGATCAGAAGGGACATCTTCAATGAGATCAGGCGTATGGGAAACAACGATGTTATATCCGGCACGGCTGATATTGGCGAAGGCTGCAGTGATGTCGGGATGCCCGTAAAGACCGCTGTCGAGACCGGTAAGCGTAATCGATTCACTGCCGTTGTTGCGGAGAATGATGCTGGAGTTCACCAGGAGTTCAAACCCGCTGTCAAACAGGATTTCCTGAACCGTCTGCGGAAGGTCGGGGGAAAGATAATCAAAATCACCGGGCACCGCAAATTTGCCGAGCGGGGCGTTCATGGAAGAGAGCAGCTCGGTGACTTCCCGCCGGGATTGATCTGTGACTCTCGCATCCTGATCAAAGAGATCGCCCCCGAAAACAATGATATCCGGACTGAGTCCGTTAATGGTATTCGTGAGCTTGGCAAACCGGTCATAATCCATATAGGTTCCGTAATCCAGATCGGAAAAGTAAAGGATCGTCACATCATCCATCTGGTTTGGAATGAAAACCGAATCAAGTGTCTCGTAACGAACCTGAAACCGGGAGGGCGCAGTATGATATGCGTCATAAAAAAGAGAAAGCCCCAGCAAACTGATGATTACCAGAATTGCAAGTATATGCGCAAGGATCCGTTTCTTCCTGTCAGTCATTTGTCGAAGCTCCCTAATAATATTAATGCTATAATACATTGTACGCATTTAGGGAATCTATGAAAAACATTTATCTATTTTCACATGATGTTCTGATGAAAGATGATACTCCGGCAGATGGTGCGATCGATCTCATGCGCCATCTTTGTAAAGTGCAGTATCCGTTTCTGATTCTGAGTGACCGATCTCTCCATTCGCGCAACCGGATGGCTGACCGAATGTATGAAATCGGGTTTCCGCTGTTTTCAGAAGATGTTTTTTATACTTCCACAATGGCGGCAGTAGATGCGATTCGTTCCAATTATCCGGATCGAAACCGCGCCATGGTAGTCGGATCCGAGTTCATGAAGCGCCTGGTCCAAAGGGGAGGATTCCTGATGGATCATGAACATCCGCACTGGCTTTTTGTCGGTACACAGCGGGATGCGACTTACCGTGATTACAGTCTTGCGCTGCAGGCCGTAATGAACGGAGCTGTGATTATTTCCGTCAGTGATTCGAAGTTTGAATATCTGAGAAGAACACCGCAGCTTGGTTCCGGCTCGGTTGCGATGATGCTGGAATACGCTTCCGGTACGGAAGCGCTTGTGTCCGGATGGTCCAGTTCGGTCATGATCAAAAAGGGTCTCCGCTATATCGGCGCGGATCCGGATCAGGCGCTGTTCGTCAGTAATAATCTTGAGACCGAAATTGCCTCCGCCCATGCGGCAGGGGTAGAAACCGTCTATGTGCTCGGTGAAAACCGTTATGAAGACCTCAGTTCCAGCAACATCCATCCGACGTATGTCGTGGATTCCCTGAAAGGTTTATCTGTCTGAGGCAGCACAGAGACTGAGAAATTCCGCCGCAAGTCTGACCTGCGCAGGCGAATTCTTCATCAGTTCCGGATGCCACTGGACCGCAAGGATGCGGTCTTTTTCAATTCCTTCGATGATCCCGTCCGGTGCGTACGCGCTTACCGTAAACCCCGGTGCGGGTATATCCACAGCCTGATGATGATAACTGTTTACCCGTGTGACCTTTCCGAACAGGTCATACATTCTGGTTCCGGGGACGAAGTTCAGCGCATGCAGGGTTTCTCCCGTCACTTCATCAGCCGGTGCGGTTTTCTGGTTATGTTCACTTCCGATTACGGAGGGAATATCCTGAATCAGGGTGCCGCCTTCCGCTGCGTTGATCAGCTGAATCCCCCGGCAGATTCCGAATACGGGTTTCCCACAGTCACGAAACGCGGTATAAAGCCGGAGATCTGTATCATCATATTCCCGAGGTTCGCGGTCATACTGTCCTTCCTCTTCTTCGCCGTAAATCTGCGGGTCAATATCATTTCCGCCCGCAATCAGAAGTCCGTCCATATACGAAGCGGCTGCCGAATCACAGAGCGGAAGTATCAGCGGGAGAACCGGAATTCCGGCAGACTGAAGATATCGGATATAGTCATTGATACAATAACCGGCATCGTGGTGAAATACT
>CAJOLG010000124.1 GCA_905235315.1 uncultured Solobacterium sp.
TTCAGGCAAGATGCCCTTTTTCTTTGATCACTGCGATGACATCATCGACATACTTCTCGCAGATCTCATCGCTGTCTGCTTCTACCATGACACGGATCACCGGCTCGGTTCCGCTCTCGCGAACGAGAATCCGGCCGTTGTCGCCGAGTTCATCCGCGACCTTCTTTACAGCTGCCTGAACATCCGGGTCATTCTGTGCGTCCGGCTTGGACTTGACGCGCACGTTCTTGAGCACCTGCGGGTAGAACTTGACCGGCTCTGCCAGCTCGCTCATCTTCTTTCCGCGGGCAAGCAATACTTCCATCATCTTGAGGGAGGTAAGAATACCGTCTCCGGTTGTCGCATACTTGGTGAAGATGATATGACCGGACTGTTCGCCGCCGATGCGGTGTCCGTTTTCAACCATGTTCTCATAGACATACTTGTCGCCGACCTTGGTCTTTTCATAGCCGATACCGACTTTGTCCAGTGCTTTATATAATCCGAAGTTCGACATGACTGTCGTTACAACCTTGTTGTTGAGGAGTTTCCCGCGGTCTTTCATATACCGGCCGTAGATGTAAAGAATATGGTCGCCGGTGACGACATTGCCCTTTTCATCCACACAGAGGCAGCGATCCGCATCGCCGTCATAGGCAAAGCCGACATCGAGGCCCTTCTCTACTACATACTTCTGCAGGTGTTCGATATGGGTCGAACCGCAGTCGGTATTGATGTTATAGCCATCCGGCTCATCATTGATGACATAGGTCTTGGCACCTAATGCATCAAAGACACTCTTGGCAATCGACCAGGCTGCGCCGTTGGCGACATCGAGGCCGACTTTCTTATCCTTGAAGCTGTATTTCGACATCGAGATGAGGTAGCCGATATAACGGTTTCTGCCCGCCACATAGTCTACGGTTCTTCCGATATCATGACCTTCCGCGATCGGGACTTCGGTCTTGCCGTCAATGAAGTCTTCCACCTTGAGAATGGTCGCTTCATCCATCTTTTCTCCGTTGCCGTTGAACAGCTTGATGCCGTTGTCATAGTACGGATTATGGGAAGCGGAGATCATGATCCCGCAGTCAAAGTCATCCACTCTTGTGATGTATGCGACCGAAGGCGTTGTGGTGACGTGCATGATATATGCATCGGCGCCGGATGCCATCAGACCCGTGCAGAGCGCATATTCAAACATGTAGGAAGAGCGCCGGGTATCCTTGCCGATAACGACCTTCGCCTTCTTGCCTTCTTTAATTCCGTAATACCATCCTAAGAAGCGGCCGATCTGTACCGCATGTTCATAGGTCAGATCCTTGTTGGCCTCCCCGCGGAAACCGTCTGTGCCGAAATACTTGCCCATGAGTTACAATCTCTCTTTCTTTTCTATATCCAGGAAGTACTTATACGTATCAACCGTGAGCTCCCCGCAGGCTGCTTCATCGCAGACGACGATCGCATCTTTATGCATCTGCAGCGCGCTGCAGGTCCACTTCTGGCTGACGCCGCCTTCGACGGTAGCCGCAAGCGCACGCGCCTTGTTGTGGCCGTTGATCAGAATCAGTACTTCTTTGGAATCCATTACCGTGCCGATGCCGACAGACAGCGCCTGTGCCGGTACCTTCTCCGGGTCGTTGTCAAAGAAGCGGGAATTTACGATACGGGTATCGGTCGTCAGGTCTCTGACACCGGTACGGGAAGCCAGGGATGTGTACGGCTCGTTGAATGCCAGGTGGCCGTCCACCCCGATGCCGCCCATGAAGAGGTCGATTCCGCCGTAATACGCAATTTTTGCCTCATAGTCTGCGCATTCTTTTTCCGGATCATCGGTCATGCCGTTGAGAATATTGATGTTCTCCGCCTTCATATCAACGAGATCATCAAAGAAGTTGTCATGCATGAAGAACCAGTAGCTCTGGTCATGATCACGCGGAAGGCCAAGGTATTCATCCATATTGAATGTCACAACGTTTGCGAAGGATACTTCGCCAGCCTTGTTCATCTTTATCAGTTCCTGATACACACCGATCGGGGAAGATCCGGTCGGAAGACCAAGGACAAACGGTCTCCCGTCTTTATGTGCATTGATCTTTGCGGCGATATAGTGCGCTGCCCACTGGCAAAGCTTACTGTAGTTGTCCTGAATAATGACTCTCATTTTCTGTTGTTCTCCTTTTTTCGTACACCATTGATGATGATTGTTCTGTCTCTATTTTATACCAGCATACATTATCCGTCTTGGTTTAATTTGCGGTTACCGCAGCAGGGTCAGTTTCTTCCGCTTCACACTGACGGCCGCCTCTTTGACCGAACCGCCGTATTCTCCGTCCAGCGTCCATTCGGTCTTGTCCTGAAACCGGAAGTTCACTTTCTTTGTCCTGAACATAATTACATGCGTATTGTTTTTGGACTCGATGTCCCCGCTGACCAGCGTAGAGGCAATCTCCACGAGACCTGCGATATTATCCGGAGCTTTGATCAGCACCACTTCAAAATACCCGTCATCAAGCTCAACGGTATCGAGCAATGGAGACTCGATCCCCGCTACGGAATGACAGTTGGATACCGACCCGTACATATACTCCCCTTCTCCGGTAAATTCATTGCTTACAACCGAGGCGCGGATGCGGGAGCTGAGCCCGGACGGGATCGACGCCAGGGAGTTCAATGCATAGGCGGTATATCCAAGCACATTCTTTACATCCTGATTCGTGCTGTAGCTGATTTCCGTCAGGGCGCCGAATGCCGCAACATAGGAAAAATACTCCTGGTTGAAGAGACCTGCGTCGATGGTAATGGAATCATCTCCGACAATCTTCGCCGCATCCGGTCCTCCCAGCGTAATCCCGAGCGAGGCCGCAAAATCATTGGTTGTTCCGCAGGGAAGATAGGTAATCGGCTTTTCCATGTTGTTCTTCAGAAGCGCGTTGATCGTATGATGAAGCGACCCGTCTCCCCCGATTGTCACCACAAGATCGATCCAGTCTTTGTACTCCTTCAGGGTTTCCGTGGTGTTCGTGCTGACTCCCGGTCCGACCGGAAGCACCAGGGTTTCATATCCTTCATTATTGAGTTTTTCAATGATGCGGCAGGCATTCCGTCTGCCGTAGTTGTTGCCGGCTTTGCCGTTCAAAAGAACAATTGCATGTTTCATAAATCATTCCCAACTGCTTTCTATAATCAGTTTTACAACAAAACCCATCATTTCGTCTTCCGTCAGGGGAAGTTTTGTGAAGAAACCTCCGTTTTCCGGCTCAACAGTGCTATCGTTATGATATGCAGAACGACAGAAAAATACTTATTTTATGTCCCCTATGGGATTCGGAACAATACATCGGTCAGGAAGTGCAGAGCGTAGTTGATCAGACCTATACCAACTGGGAACTTTTATTTGCCAATGACAATGCCAATCAGGCAACCATGGATATTATCAATGACTTCATGGCGAAGGATTCCCGCATCCGCATGATGGGCAACGATACCGGCCGCCATGGTTCCCATGGCAACTACCGGAATCTTATCATCAATGCGGATACGAAGAATGATGCGTACGATTACTACGTATACATGGATAACGATGATGTCTGGAAGCCGGATAAGCTCGAAGTATATGTAAAGAAAGCAGAAGAAGTGCGGAAAGAAAAAGGTGAGAACACGCCGATCTGCTTCACATGCAATATGGAAATCATCGATCAGTATGGAAACCTGATTGATCCGGACTTTGCGTCTTCCTATGCCTATGAAATCAAAAATCCGATCGATGCTTTTCTCACGCATCGGGTATTCGGCTGTAATCTGTTTATTGACCGGAAGGTTTACTTCGCACTGCGTGAGGTTATGAAAGATCCCGAATTTTCTTCCGGCATTTCATTTGATAACTTTACCTACCAGATGGGATATGCATTAGGCGCAGATCTCTCCTTTATTCCAAAGGTTCTGATGTCTTACCGCCGGCATCAGTCCAACACAACCAAAGAAGCCGTTTATAAAATTACACCGTCATATGTATTCAAAAGCATTGCCGGTATCGGCAATGTGATTCACAACAACGCCTATATTGCCCGGGACAGTATTGATGCGATTGACTATATTCTGAAACTGGATATCAGAGAGGATAAGCGCAAAGAACTTCTGGAAGTACGCAAAGGTCTCGAAGAAGGCGGTATCCCCGCCATGAAAATGTGGAGAAAATACCACATCAACTGCGGCAATACCCTGCGTACCGTAGAGAACTGGCTCAGCCTCTGTCTTGGTTTTGAGCGGAAGTATATGAACCGGGAGAAATACCCGGAACTCTGAATCACCCTATAAGACACGGAGAGATCCGTGTTTTTTGTTAATTTGTGAATCCAAAAAGAAAAGCGACCGCTCATAGCCTCACAGGCATCAGCGATCGCGTTCGTTCATCCTTCTTCCGTTGTATAACAGCCTCCCAGGCGTTGATTTCAACCCCGGGAACGATCATAGAGCGCCGAACGGGAATCGGACCCGCGTATTCAGCTTGGGAAGCTGACATTCTGCCATTGAATTACCGGCGCGTGTATTCAGAATACTCTAAAACCGCATTTTTGTGAAGCCTGCTATAATCGATTTCATGAAACTGAACACGGAACTGGTCCTTTCCCTCTTAGCCTGGTACCGCAGTCATAAACGCCGGCTTCCCTGGCGGGATACCGGGAATCCCTACGATGTCTGGATCAGCGAGATCATGCTGCAGCAGACCCGGGTGGAATTCGTAAAAGAACGGTTTGTCCGCTTCCGGAATGCCCTTCCGGACATTCCCTCCCTGGCATTTGTCTCCGAAGACGATCTGATGAAGCTCTGGGAGGGCATGGGCTATTACAGCCGGGCAAGAAACCTGAAGAAATGCGCGCAGACGGTACATGATCAATACCATGATGCGCTGCCGGCAGATTATCAGACCCTTCTCACCCTTCCCGGCATCGGCCCGTATACGGCCGGTGCGATTGCCGCAATCGGATTCGGCATTCCGGTACCGGCAGTCGACGGAAATGTGCTGCGCGTCTTCGCAAGACTCATGGGAGATGCACGGGATATCCGGGGCACAGAGATCCGCAAGGACATTCATGCCTGTATTGCCCGGTTTTGGGACACAGAAGGCAGAGAACTGTACCAGGATGATACGAGGTTCATCCCGGATGTTACCCAGGCCTGGATGGAGCTTGGCGCCCTGGTCTGTGTACCAAACGGTGAACCGCATTGTGAAGAGTGTCCGCTGCGCGAACCCTGCATTGCGTACCGGCAGAATAAAACGGATACCATTCCCTTCCGCAGCCCCCTGAAAAACCGGGTCATTGTTCCGCGCACGATTGCCGTAATTCGGGACGGCAGCCGCTTTCTCTTACGAAAACGGCCGGAGAACGGATTGCTGGCCGGATTATATGAATTCCCGGGGTATGACGGTACCTTGGACCGGAACACGCTTACGGCTGTACTGATGGAAGAGGGGTTTGTGCCCCTGCGCATTACACAGCTGCCTTCCTCGAAACATGTCTTCTCCCATGCGGAGTGGCATATGACAGCCTATGAAGTGCAGATTGAAAACGTGGAAGATGTC
>CAJOLG010000125.1 GCA_905235315.1 uncultured Solobacterium sp.
TCTGCAGGGACCTGCAGTATTCCTGGCAAGCGACGCATCCAATTTCGTAAACGGCCACATTCTCTATGTGGACGGCGGTATTCTTGCATACATCGGCAAGCAGCCGGAGTGATTGAGGCAGCGGGGAATCCAAACCTCCTAAATATGAGCGGAAAAGGCAGACGTTCACCCAGTCTGCTTTTTCTGCGTTTTTGTTTGTCACAATCATACAAAAACCCCCGCGATGCTTCTTCGCGGAGGTTTGCGGTGAACAGAGGTTTTTGGAATCAAAGGCCGAAATAGCGTTCGGCATTATAGAAACAGATGCCTTCAACGATTGTCCGGAGTGCTGCGTCATCATTCGGGAACTCCCCGTCTTCGACCCATTTGCCGATCTGATTGCAGAGGATGCGGCGGAAGTATTCGTGGCGGGTATAGCTCAGGAAGCTGCGGCTGTCCGTCAGCATCCCAATGAAGCTTCCGAGCACACCGAGTCTGCCGAGAATCTGCAGGTGGCGGACCATACCGTCTTTGGTATCATTGAACCACCATGCGGCACCGAGCTGTACGCGGCTCGGGACATCGCTGTCGCACTGGAAACATCCGCAGATCGTTGCGACGAGATCCATATCGCTCGGATTCAGGGAGTAGAGGATGGTCTTCGGGCACTGGCCGGTATAAGTCAGGCAGCTGAGCAGTCCCTGGATGCCATGCACGCAGTTATGCGCATCCATAGCGTCAAAGCCGGTGTCTGCACCGTAACGTTCAAAGTACTTCCGGTTGGTGTTGCGGATCGCATTGTAATGCAGCTGCATTGCGACATTGTTGTCGGCATACATTCTGCCGAGACCCGTCATGAGATAGGACTGCCAGTCACGGCGTTCTTCTTCACTGACGGCTTCGCCGGCCATCGCTTTTCGGAATGCAATATCGGCTTTTGCGGCATTCGCTCCGGTGAACGGAATCTCTTCGATGCCGTGGTCGCTTGCCCGGCAGCCGAGGCTTACGAAGAAGAGAAGGCGCATTTCAAGGGCTTTGAGACAGCTGTCGGCGCCCTCGATCGCAATACCGGATACTTCAGAAAGCTGATTCATATAGGAATCAAATCCTGCCAGATGGACGTTCAGTGCCCTGTCCGGACGGAAGCTCGGGCAGACCTGAACCTGGATAGAAGGGTCTTCCTTGATTTTGAGATGCCATTCAAGGGAGTCCACCGGATCGTCGGTTGTGCCGATGAAGCGAACATTGGAAGCTTCGATCAGTCCTCTGACCGTGCACCTGGGGTCATTGCGGAGCTTCTCGTTGCAGATGTCCCAGATTTCCTGTGCGTTGGCGCCGTTGATCGGTTTCTCATAACCGAAATACTTCTTGAGTTCAAGCTGGCACCAGTGGTTCATCGGGTTGCCGATGGTCTTCTCCATCGTCTCCGCAAACTTCTGGAACCGTTCGCGGTCGGGCTTGTCACCGGTGATGTATTCTTCGCTGACCCCGTTGCAGCGCATCAGGCGCCACTTGTAGTGATCACCGAAGTAATAGTCACTTCCGTCAGCGCGCTTCTGGTGGCCGCCGAGCCATACCTGTGTGATGTTTTCAAACTTCCGGTCCTCATAGATTTCCTGAGGGGGAATGTGACAATGATAGTCAATGATCGGAAGGTTCTCCGCATAATCGTGAAACAGATGCTTCGCTGTGTCGTTCTGCAGCAGGAAGTCTTTGCCCATGTATTCTTTCATACCATCCTCCGTAATTTGGGTAAACTGGTTTATATTCCAGAGTGTTTTTTGATCTTGCAGTACAATCCTAACACCCATGAATATGCGTGTCAACGCAACTTTTCACCAAATTCGTTAAACTTGTTCCGGAAAGGTGAAACGGTTTACTAACGGCAGGGCTGATCCGGCAAAAGAAAAAGGGATGCGAAGCTGCTTGCATCCCTTTTGACTCTGTCAGGCGGTTTTTTCCTTCAGGTATTTTTCCGCACTTACGATTCTTACACAGAGGGTGAAGATTTCCATTGCCCGGATCAAGTCTTCCGTGCTCGGATACGTAGGTGCGATCCGGATGTTGGAATCATTGGGATCCTTTCCGTACGGCCACGTTGCGCCGGCCGGCGTGATCACAAGACCGGCTTTCTTGGCATGGGCGACAATACTCTTTGCGCATCCCGGAAGGGAGTCAAAGAGGATAAAGTAGCCGCCGAGCGGATTGGTCCATGTGCCGATCCCGAGTTCGCCGAGATCGCGTTCAAGAATGGATTCCACCGCTTCAAATTTCGGACGGATGATAGCCGCGTGTTTGCGCATATGCTCGACAAGACCGTGAATGTCGCCGAAGAAGCGGACATGCCGGAGCTGGTTGACCTTGTCATGACCGATGGTCTGACGCTTCAGGTGAGCCAGGAAATCATCCATATTGTTCGGGCTGGTCGCAACTGCTGCGATTCCGCTGCCCGGGAAGGTGATTTTGGAAGTGGAGGAGAACTTGTAAACAAGATCCGGGTTGCCTGCCCGCTTGCATTCTGCCAGGATTTCAATCAGGTAATCCTGCCGGTCATCGTACAGATGATGCACGCCGTAGGCGTTGTCCCAGAAGATACGGAAGTCATTGGCTGCCGGTTCCAGGCGCGCGAAGCGGCGCACGGTATCATCCGAGTAGGAGATGCCCTGCGGGTTGGAATACTTCGGTACGCACCAGATTCCCTTGATGGACTCATCGGAACTGACAAGCGACTCCACCATATCCATATCCGGGCCGGTCGGTGTCATCGGAACCGGAATCATTTTGATTCCGAAATACTCGGTGATCGCAAAATGGCGGTCATAACCCGGTACCGGGCAGAGAAACTTCACTTCCGGGAGTTTACACCAGGGAGTGTTGCCCATAATGCCGTGGGTCCAGGCCCGGCTGATTGTATCAAACATGACATTCAGGGAAGAGTTTCCGTAGATGATAATATCTTTCGGGTTATTCTCCATCATGTCGCCGATCAGCGTCCGTGCTTCGCTGATTCCGCTGAGCTGGCCGTAATTCCGGCAGTCGGTGCCGTCTTCACAGGTAAGATCGGAACTGGAATCGAGCACATCCATCATTCCCATTGACAGGTCAAGCTGTTCCTGGCCGGGTTTGCCGCGGCTCATATCGAGATGAATGCCCATTGCCTGAATTCTGTGGTATTCCTTCCGCAGTTCGGTAAGTTCGGCTTTGAGCTCATCCGGTGTCATTTCACTATAGGGTTTCATCGTTCACCTCCCTGTATTTTCCGGGTCCGAAAAATGAAAGATCCGTCAAACATCTCTAATATTTTACAGAAACATTCTTTCAAAGTGAATGAAAACTTTCATATAATTTGATAATCTTTGCGGCCGTGAAGACATGGGAGAGGGGTTCTGCCGAATTCTTCCCGCGGCACAGAAAAACCCGGATCAGGGAATCCGGGTCTTCTCATCAATCTGCGGATAACAGGACTTGAACCTGCACGGGTCACCCCATCGGATTCTAAGTCCGACGCGTCTGCCAGTTTCGCCATATCCGCATAATAAAACACGTGCGTTCTGATTATAGCACGTGTCTTTTCCTTTGCTTAACGTCCGTCTTTGTCGATCTGTTCCAGGAACAGGATACCGACAATTGCGAAGAACGCCCCCATCGCAATCAGGATGCCCCATTCTTTATAGACGTTTGCGGCCGTGAACGTGTACTCGGGATTCATCATATTCTTTGTGGATGCCTCACCGATGATATCCCAGATCTCGGTTTCCCGGATGTACTTATAGACCAGCCGGATCTCGGGTACCGTCGTCAGTTTGTTTACGGCAGCGTGCAGGGTGATTGAGGGAAGCGAATTGAAGTTTCCCACGGTACAGATCGTACGGATTCCCCAACGGCTGATCGTAAACTTGGAGACCGTATCGATGGCGCCCCGCAGGGTAAACGCGACGCCGGAGAAGATCAGCTGGACAATCAGCAGGAAGGGGACCACCGTCATTGCGGCAGTCGTCGTTTTGACGATACAGGATACCATCAGTGCCATCATATCTGCAGCGTAAGTGATGATGAACAGGGTGATGCCGAAGTCAACGAGGAAGGAGCCGGTAACCGGACCGGCAGTCGGAAACGGAAAACGGGGAGCCAGCAGTAAGGAATAAACAACAAGCTGGATGATCGTCTGACCGAGGCACAGCACTGCCTGATAAATCATCTGGGCAGCGATATACGAGGTGATATGCATGCCGGCCCGGTGTTCCCGCTTGATAATCGGGCGTTCCTTACAGACGGACTGGATACTGTTGAAGAATCCGTTCCAGATGCAGACGCAGGCAAATGCGAGCGCACCGACCTGGGTGCCTTCCATATTGACGAAGACATTGTCAATGACACAGGAAACAATCACCGATACGATGACTGCCATCGGAAAAACTTTCCAGTTGCCTTCGTTAAAGAAAATACGGAACAGTTTTCCGAGGAAGATCCATATCTGCCCTAAGTGTTCGATATGTCGGCTGCGGCTATTTGTTCCTTCTGAAAAACTGGGCATGTTATGCATCCTCCTTCTTTCTCATCTCTTCGTAGCGTTCAATCAGTTCGTCCGCCCGGCCTTCCCCGCCTTCTTCTTTCGGGTTGACCACCTTTACGATATCTTCCATTTTCTGTTTGCCGAAGAATTCGCGGGCGTCGTCAATTGAGCCGAAGTACGCAAGCCGTCCGGTCTTGGAGGAATCCTTTGCCAGAACAATGATCTGGTCAAAGAGATCGATTACACGGTCTGGCGTATGCGTGATGACAATGACGATCTTTCCGCTGTCTGCGATTCTGCGCAGCCGCTCCATGAGCTCCCGGGCTATGACGCCGTCAAGACCGGAGTCCGGCTCATCCAGAATAAACAGGGAAGGGTCGCCGATATATTCACAGGCGATCGAAAGCCGCTTGCGCTGACCGCCGGAAAGATCTTTGACAAGAGAGTTCTTATGATGGCTGAGGCCGAATTCTTCCAGCACATCATTTACCCGTTTCACGACCTCGCGGAGGGAATAGTCCGCCGGCAGACGGAGACGGGCCGAGTTTTCCAGGGTCATGAATACCGTATCCGTGCCGCGCAGCAGATCCTGCTGCGGAACGACACCGATTTCGTATTTCATCTGATTGTAGTTTTCGTATACGTCTACACCGCCGTTGAGCACTTTGGCCTTGGCCGGTTCATAACCGGTAACCGCATTGATAAATGTGGTCTTGCCTGCGCCGGAACCGCCAAGCAGAAGAACCAGATGACCGGGTTCGATCGTCAGGTTGATGTCTTTGAGAAGCACTTTCTTTTTATTCCACGATACATTGATCGTCCGTTCTTCAATACTGATGATCAGATTCTTGCGGAAGCCGGAGGAGAGATTATATACAAGCCGGCCCGGGAGATAGACAAAGGTTGTTGATCCGATACAGATAATGTCATACGGATAGATTTCAGCTTCTTTATTGATC
>CAJOLG010000126.1 GCA_905235315.1 uncultured Solobacterium sp.
TAAGGGACAATCAGCCCAAGTGCGGTAAGCAGGGATACAAGCAGCCAGTCCTTGTGTCCGACAAGGTAATACATCAGGGCATATTCCACAAACTTGATCACAATCAGCACAAGAAGGGAACGGATATAACTACCGATCTCCACATCGATTGCCTTCACATTCCGGATTGCCCCGTTTCCAAGCCGTTTCAGGAATTCATAGATCTGCGCTTCGATCTTCTCCCATGAGAAACACATATACATGGAAACAATGAGTGTTATGACAAATATGGTAAAGATCTGAACCGCATTGGAAAGCACGGTCGAAAACCGGGAAGACAGCTGCGGAATAATATCCTGTGTCGACTGCAGCCCGGATACGATTTCCTGCAGAAGCCGTCTCGTCCATTCCGGACCGCCGCTCTCACTGAAGTCCGCATACGAGTTGTAAATCGAGTTGAGGCCGGAAATCATCGATGTGATAAACGAGGACAGGCGTGAATAAACCAGCGGAACGAGGGTAAACATCAGCCAGAGAATAAAGACCAGAAGAATCAGATAAAACACTGGAATGGTGATCTTTCTGGAGATTTTGTGATCCCGTTCGAGTTTTTTGATCAGCGGCTGGATCACATACGCGATCACAAAGCCGAGGAAAAACGGCCGGATAATAGCCCAGGCCTTCCGAAGGATACCTATCCATACGACATCGATCGAACGAAGCAGAAAAACAACGAGCAGAATAAGAATCACTTTGACCAGTGCTTCGGTCTGAATGTCCTCGTTTATTTTTTTCGCGATCTGATCCAGAAACTTCATAATAATTTATTTTATCACTACAGCGGCCAAATGTGGCCCCGGGCGGACGCTTATTCCTGTGAATGATCCGGGTTTCCGCCGAACCGCATGACCTGCTTCCTGCCGTGTTCCACCGCCAGGTCTGCCAGCATCTCCACATCATTGAGATATGACCGGGCAAGCGCGCTTTCCACAACGGCCGGCAGATTGACACCTGTCACGGTGATTACCGGATAGCTTGTACATGCCTCGCCGAACGCAAGTGCGCTCTTATACGGTGTCCCGCGGGCGCTGTCTGTAAAGATCAGCACACCGTTGGTATCCGGTTCCAGGGAAGCAGCTGCCGCTTCCAGCGCGGCCCTGAACTGTTCGGGAGTATCCCCTTTTCTGTAATCTGCAGCCGCAAGATTGCGCTGCGGGCTTTCCACCTGTTCAATCACATGGATCATTTCACCCGCAAACCCGGCATGTCCGAGAATAATAATACCGATCATGAATGTTCCTCCCCGTCTTCCGTTTCAATTATATCGGATACCGCCCCGGTTCCGGTGCACAACCGCATGAACAGCAGGAGAAACAGCCCGGCACATACAAGTCCGAGCGGAAGAACAAGCCAGGTACGCGCTGCGGCGGGCATCGCAGACGAAAACAGCAGATCCACAAACCCGGCTGAGCAGGCAAAGCCGGCCCGGAACCCGGTAATTCCGGCAAGCCAGGCAGAGAGCACATAGATCATGACATAGCCAAGGTATGCGGCAGGCGATGTCAGAAGCAGCCAGTACTCAAACGGCTCCGCAAGGCCGCACGCAAAGGCGCATACCGCTGTCAGAAGGATAAATATGTGAAACCGCCGGTTTCCGCTCTTCCGTGAAAGAAAGAGACAGCCTGCAGGAATGCCGAACATCATCGGCGGGAAAAAGCCGGACATGTACAGCCCGGGATCCCCTTCCGTAACCTGTGCCCAGAACCGGCTCATATCCCCGGCCCCGGCTTCGGAAAGAACCGCATAGTTCAGCGGGCGGTGCAGTTCAAACGGAGACAGCAGACGGTTGAGTCCGGTAAAGGCCGCCGCTCCCATCACACCCCCTCCCGCGAGCATGTTTCCGACCGCCGCAATCAGATGAAACAGTCCGATCCGGGTGCCGATCAGAATCAGTGAAACTGCACTCAGTACCGCCGTACCTGCCATGACAGAACAAACCGGATGCGAGTTTGTCGGAAGCCGTTTTACACAAAGCGAGGCAACCCAGCCAAGCAGAAGCCCCGTAAACGCATTGGTGCCGTAAAGCGCAGACAAACTCAGCGGAGCGTCAAGGACAGCCGGGAAAAAGACCGTAAAAAACGGAATCCCGGAATAGGAATTGAACAGCAGAACCCCGGCCAGTCCGCCCAGCGCACCGGCAGGTTTTCTTCCGCTCAGAATATATCCGGCAGTGCACGCAACCAGAAATCCCCGGTTATCATAAATGGCCCCGGCCGAACGGGAAAGGATCCAGCCGATCCGGTTTGCGGCTGTCGTGACCTCGCCTCCCATCATGACGGCCGGACAGAGCGCATATCCGAGTCCGGCAAGAATTCCGAACAGCGGCAGGACCGCGACAGCGGGCATTACCGCTTCTTTGATTTTTGTCAGAAACCTCTTCATTTCGATTCTCATAATATTCTGAAATTGGATAGAATGAAATACAGAAGGAGTTCAATCTCATGATTATTCAAAGTACTCGTATTTTCGTAGCCGGCAGCTTTACGAAAGCCGCTGTCCGTTTTGAAAACGGCACAATCCTGCAGGTCCTTCCCTGCGGAAGCGCAGAACCTGATATTGATTACGGCGATAAACGTATCGTACCCGGTTTTATTGATGTTCACTGCCATGGGGCATACGGCTGGGATACGAATGACGCAACTCCCGAAGGATTAAAAGAATGGGCAAAACGCATTCCTTCGGAAGGCGTTACAGGATTTCTCGCAACGACGGTCACGCAGATGAAACCGGTTCTCACCGCAGCGCTCGAGAATGTTGCGGCGGTCAGCGAAACCCATCAGCCCGGCAGAGACGGGGCAGATATTCTGGGCGTTCATTTTGAAGGTCCCTATCTGAATCTGAAACATAAAGGAGCCCAGCCTCCCGAGGCCATCGTTCCTCCCTCCGTCGAGGAATTCAAAGCATATCAGAACGCTTCCGGCGGCAGAATCCGGCTGATCACAGTCGCAACCGAAAACGATCCGGACTTCGCACTGACCCGCTATTGTGCTTCAACCGGCGTCCGTGTATCCATCGGACATTCCGACGCGACGTATGATGAAGCTGTCCTGGCGGCAGCCAACGGCGCAGTATCCATCACGCATACCTACAATGCACAGACTCCCTTCCGGCACCGGGACAACGGAGTTGTCGGGGCAGCGCTCCGGCTGCGGAATCTTTACAGCGAAATCATCTGTGACTGTGCGCACAGCACCCCGGAAGCGCTCAATATCTTTTTTACATGCAAGGGAAGAGACAAAGCCGTTATGATTTCCGATGCCCTTATGTGCAAGGGGTTTAAGCCGGGTGACCGGTTCATCTTCGGCGGGCACGAGGTGGAGATCTGGGAAGACGGCTGTGCCCATCTCACAGATATTCCAGAACACAGTATTGCCGGTTCGACCATGCATACCAATGACGGCCTGCGCAATCTCGTGGAACGGGCAGGTGTTCCGTTTGACGCCGCAATCAACTCCTGCACGATCAATCCGGCATCCCTTCTCGGTCTCGATGACCATCTCGGAAAGATTTCGGCCGGCTATGATGCAGATATTGTCGTACTGAATGACGACTACACCGTGGAGGAGACGTTCTGTAAAGGAATCGCGCAGCTTCATTAATACCGTTATCGCCGGTACCAGCCGGCGATTTTTTCATTTTCATAATATTCAAACGCATGTTCATATTTTTTTGATTTATAATATACAGGCATACTTAAAGGAATCCGGAACCGGAGTTCCTTTTTGCCTGTGCTTAAGGATTAAAACAAAGATGTCAAAAAACGATGACAAAAAACAGAATATAGCGGACTTTGAAACAGATTCCGGCACGCAGCATCCGATGCCGGAAGTACCGGTTTCCCCAAAGACCCCTTCTGACTCCGAACCGGCATCGGTCATTCGGCCTGCGGTTGTCGGAGAACAGGAGCTGGAACTGTTTTCAGATACGGTACGGGGCGAAAAGGAAAACGATTCGAAACCGGTATCCCCTCCGGATCTCCCGGCGGAATTTCTTCATACGGAGCCGGAGCCTGCAGACCCGGAGCCGCAGGATGACCTTTCGTCTGCGGCAGGTTCGGAAGAACCCGAACCGGAAGACTTTGAGCCGGTCATTGTGATGGTGCCGGCAGATTCCTTCGAAGAAAACGAGCCTGAAACTTCTTCCGAAGCTGCTTCAAAACCGGAGTCCGGCAGTGAGAATCCGGAACCGGCAGAGCCGCACAGGGAAGAACCGATCAAGAGCGCAGCGCCTGCGCAGAAAAAGAAAAAGAAGAAGAAAAAGAAATCCGGTCAGTCGGCAAAGCCCGCATTACCTGCTGCGGAACAGCCGGTACGCGAAACGCCCGAACCGGAAGCGGCTGCGGACGCGCAGAAAGCCGGAACATTTGCGGATCTTGTGCTGCACCCGCAGACCAAAACAAAGAAAAAGAAAGCTCCGAAACGCGCCAAAAACGACGGTCAGGAACCGGCTCCCAAGTATAAAGCCGGCAAAATCCTGGTGGCAGTCTTCTGTCTGTTCATGGTGCTGGGAGTGGTCTTCGGATTCCTCGGCACAATGTGGTTTGAGAATCTGATTGAAAACGTTCCCCCGCTGGATGTCGGAAAACGGGAAGAATATTCCCAGGCTTCGGTCATTTATGACTATCAGGGAAAATTCGTTGCGGAATACGGCACAAACGAGAACGTTGAGTGGGCGGAATCGGAAGAGATCCCGCAGGTTCTGAAAGACGCGTTTATCGCAATTGAGGACCAGCGTTTCTATGAGCATAACGGCATCGATCTGAAGCGTCTCGTCGGAGCGGTAATCGGCCAGGTGACGGGAAATGCCAGTTACGGCGCATCCACGATCACACAGCAGCTGATCAAGAACACCCATCTGACACAGGATGTCTCTTATACCCGGAAAGCGATGGAGATCCATCTCGCGCTGGAACTCGAGAAAGTCATGTCAAAAGATGACATTCTCGTATGGTATATGAATACGCTGTATCTCGGCGACTCCAACTACGGTGTCAAAGTTGCCGCAAAGGATTACTTCGGAAAGAATCTGAATCAGCTCTCGATACGGGAATGTGCGATCCTGGCTGGTCTTGCCCAGTCGCCGAACGCCTATAACCCTCGTCTCAATCGTCTCAAAGGCGATATGACCCCTACCAACCGGCGGGCCAATAACGTCCTGTATATGATGCATACTACAGGGAAGATCACCGATGCACAGTACGAAGCCGCATTGAATGAGCACCTGAACGTTCTGGAAACATCCCGGCGCTATGA
>CAJOLG010000127.1 GCA_905235315.1 uncultured Solobacterium sp.
CGGTTCGGGCTTTCCCAGCTTCATCAGCTTCGCGGGAGAGTGCAGCGCGGCAAAGAGCAGGGATTCTGCTGGGTGCTGACTGGTTCCAAGGATCCGGAGGCGCTGGAACGGCTCAGGGTTTTTGAGCGCACATCTGACGGATTTGTGATCGCGGCCGAAGATTTACGACTGCGCGGTCCCGGTGATATACTTGGAACAAGGCAAAGCGGGCTTCCCGGATTCCTTCTCGGTGATCTTACGGAAGACACTGCGATTATTAATACCGCCCGCAGGGATGCGGCGCATATTGTTCTGGATCAGGAAAACCCTGATTATACTGCGCTTCTGGATCACATGCGCACAGAACTCTCTGAACGCTCTCCGTATGCGGATTAGGAGGAATCATTTTGGATATTACGGACTGGCTTGCGGAACATGATATCCGCGTAAACAATACGGATCTTATTCATCAGGCATTTATTCATTCCAGCTATGCCAATGAGCATCGGAACCGCCATGACAATGAGCGTCTGGAATTCATGGGGGATGCGGTGCTTCAGCTTTGGTCCAGCACCCAGATTTACCCGCTCGAACCGCCTCTTTCCGAAGGTGAGATGACACGGCTCCGCTCGCGTCTTGTGTGTGAAAAAGCACTTGCGGAATATGGCAGAAAGCTCGGGCTCAACCAGTTTCTGAAACTTGGGGCAGGCGAAGAAAAAACCGACGGCCGCAACAAAGACGCAATCGTCGCGGATATGTTTGAGGCCTTTCTCGGAGCGCTGTATCTCGATCAGGGATATGAAGCTGCCGACAAATTCCTTCATATTGCGATGGACGATGATATCGTTCATCCCGCAAACTCGGATGCATTCAAGGACTACAAGACAAAGCTCCAGGAGTATGTGCAGACAGACCGGCGTTCTTCGGTACAGTACATACTTATCAACGAGGAAGGGCCTTCCAACTGTCCGATATTCACCATGCATGCGGTGGTAGACGGACTTGTGATGGGCGTCGGACAGGGAAGTTCCAAAAAACAGGCTGAACAGAACGCAGCACGCAATGCGTTTGAAAAAATGGTCAAATAACGGAGGACATTATGAAAATCAGTGAATGGAAAGCGTATCTTGGACAGGGAAAACTCGATGAAACACTGGGATTTCTTTACGGAGAAACCCGAAAAACACAACAGATCAGCCGCTATCAGACGGTACTCGATCATGCCATGGAAAAATTCGGGGACTGTGAGGTGAGACTGTTCTCCGCACCCGGCCGGACGGAAGTCGGCGGGAACCATACGGATCATCAGCTCGGCAGAGTTCTTGCGGCTTCCATTGATCTGGATGTCCTGAGCGTTGTTCGGCCGACTGACAAACCGGTGATTTCGTATTATTCGGATGCTTTTTCGGTAGACCCGGTCGACATCACCGATCTTGATATCAATGAGGCACAGTACAATACGACCGAATCTTTGATCCGCGGCATTGCGGCGCGGTTCGTTCAGAATAAATACAATATCGGCGGGTTCGACTGCTATGCGGAGAGCGATGTACTTCCGGGCAGCGGAATGTCGAGCTCTGCAGCGTTTGAAATCCTGATTGCCGAAATCCTGAGTGTTCTTTACAACGACGGTGCAGTCAGCCCGGTTGAGCAGGCAATGATCGGACAGTTCGCAGAAAATGTCTATTTCGGAAAAGCAAGCGGCCTGATGGATCAGATGGCATGTTCGGTAGGCGGGTTTGTGACAATCGATTTCCGTGATGCGGCAAATCCGGTAGTCAGAAACATTCCGTTTGAACTTGACCGCAATGGATATGCGCTGATTCTTACCGACTGCAAACAGTCGCATGCGGATCTCTCCGATGAATACTCCAAGATTCCGAGTGAGATGAAAGCCGCTGCAGCAGTGATGGGGAAGACGGTTCTTTCCGAGTGCACCCTGAATGATCTGATTCAGAATGCCGGCGAAATCCGCTGGAAGTGCGGTGACCGCGCATTCCTGCGTGCGTATCACTTCCTGAATGAGACCGATCGTGTGCTGGATGAGGTTGCGGCCCTGGAACAAGGGGAAACCGCCCGGTTCCTGGACTTTATTAATGAAAGCGGAAGGTCCAGCTTCATGTATCTGCAGAATGTATATCCGCCGAATGATCTCGAGCATCAGTCTCTTGCGGTTGGCCTTGCGCTCAGTGAGCATGTTCTTTCGGGCAAAGGCGCATGGCGTGTTCACGGCGGTGGGTTTGCCGGTACGATTCAGGCATTCGTGCCGCTTGACATGACAGAGACCTATGTTTCTCTGATGGAGTCTGTATTCGGGAGTGATTCCTGTTATCAGCTGCGGATCCGTTCCGTCGGCGGTTATGAGATTAAAGCAGACTGAGGAGGTCCTGCATGATTAAAGATGGCAAAATTCTGATTGGAAAGGCGGAAGATCTTGAGATTTCGCTTCTGCCTTCGCAGATGAACCGGCATGGCCTGATCGCAGGCGCAAGCGGCACCGGAAAAACCGTAACGCTTAAAGTAATCGCGGAATCCCTTTCCGAACTCGGCGTTCCGACGTTTATCGCCGATATTAAAGGCGATCTTTCCGGGATGATCCGTCAGGGAGATCCGGAAGGGATACAGGGCCGTCTTGAGTCCATGGGAATCGAAGACTATGAAGTCCGCAGTTATCCGGTTCATTTCTTTGACGTTTACCAGGATTTCGGACATCCTGTCCGGGCAAAAATGCAGGAAATGAGCCCGCTTCTTCTCAGTCGGATCATGGATCTTACGGAAGCGCAGGAAGGGGTTCTGAATATTATCTTCCGGGTCGCGAAAGACATGGAGCTCGATATCATTGATCTCAAGGATCTTCAGGCAATGACAGCCTATGTCGGCGAGCATTCCAAGGATTACACGACCACCTACGGAAATGTTTCCAAACAGTCGGTCGGCGCAATCCAGCGGAAACTTCTTCAGCTGGAAAATGAAGGCGGCGACAAGTTCTTCGGGATGCCGGCCATCAATATTGATGACTGGATGACAACGGAAGGCGGCCTCGGCATGATGAATATGCTGGAGTGCGAAGAACTGTTCCAGCATCCGCTGCTCTATTCCGCATTCCTTCTGTGGCTCCTCGATGAGCTTTACAACCGGCTTCCGGAAGTCGGCGATGCGGAGAAACCGAAGATGGTCTTCTTCTTTGATGAAGCGCATCTGTTGTTTGAAGACGCACCGAAGCGTCTCGTCGACAAGATCGAGCAGACGGTAAAACTGATCCGCTCCAAGGGCGTCGGCGTATTCTTCTGCACCCAGACACCTTCGGATATTTCACCGGCGGTGCTTGCCCAGCTTTCCAACCGGATCCAGCACAGCCTGCGTGCCTATACGCCGGCGGAGATCAAGACGGTGAAACAGGCTGCGGATTCATTCCGGCAGAACCCGGATCTTGATACGGCAGAAACCATCACCAATATGAAGACCGGAACCGCACTGGTTTCCGTACTGGATGAGGACGGGGCTCCGACCATTGTTCAGAAAACAAAGATCCTGCCTCCGAGATCATCCATGGTTATTGCGCCGGAAGAAACTGTCCGCCGCTATATTGAATCCGACAGTATCTACGGCAAGTATGAAAAGGCAATCGATCCGGAATCCGCTTATGAAGAGATGGATGCCATCTATAAGCGGGAAGAAGCGGAACGGCAGGCTGAAGCGGAAGCGAAGGAGCAGGCAAAGATTCAGGCTCAGAAGGAAAAAGAAGCGGCCAGAGAAAAGGCAAAGCGGGAGAAGGAAAAGGCGGAATGGGGCAACAGGTTGGCCAAAAAAGCACAGAATAAACTGGAAAATGAAGCCCTCAATACCGGTATCCGCTCCGCCAGGAAATTCCTGAAAGAACTTCTGAAATAATTCTGAAACAAATCCAGCCCCATTCGGTAATATGGGGCTGTTTTTTTGATTGTCAAGCCTCGTATTACAGAAGGTGCATGGTAGAATTTATGGTACGTTATGGAACAGAGATTAGAACAGATTTTTGAGAATCATCCGGCACCCGGTCTGGAACATCTTTCTTCACTGACGGTGCGGAATGTCCGGTTTTACCGGTCGGGACGCCGTATCTCGGTGGAACTTCATGCGCCGGAACCTATGGTGTTTGAAGATTATCTTTCCCTGCGGGACTGGCTCAGCGATGCCTGCGGCTGTCCGGTGGATATTTCGGTATCGTGCGAGAAGGAACGGATCGGATTCGGGGATCTGCAGAATTATGTGGAATTCTTTCTGAATGAGGATCCGGAGCTGGCAATCCTTCGTTCCGGCAGTCTTCGCTATGATGAAAACGACCAGATCCTTACCTTTGTATTTTCCGAAGCGCATCAGAAAGAGGAAGCGTCTGCTTTTTCCCTGGATCTCGGCGGATTGTTTAACCGTATCGGAATGCCGTCGCTTCAGCTGAAGTTTGAACTTCATGAACCGGAATCCTTTACGGTGGATACGGTTGTGAAAAAACCGGAAGAAAAGCCGGCACCGGTGCAGGATGGAAAGCAGAAACGCAGATATGTGAGTCCCAAGCGCAAGGACTGGCCGCTGGTCAGTCTCTGTGATGTCTTTGATCAGATTGACAATATCCGCATCAGCGGAGAGGTATTTGCGGCCGATGAGGTTGTCACACGGGTCGGCAGAAAGATCAAAACGCTGTCGGTATATGACGGAACGGATGCGATTCTCGTGAAATGTTTCGAGGGAAGAAACTTTACCGCAGAAGAACTCGATGCGATCAAACCGGGAAAGCATTATACATTTTATGTTTCGGTAGCGCCCGACACCTACGCAAAGGACCTTGTCGCTTCCGCTGTACAGGTCGAAGAAGAAGAGATTGAAGCTGTAACGGACACCGCAGAGGAAAAACGGGTCGAGCTTCACATGCATACAAACATGAGTGAAATGGACGGTGTCTGTTCCCCGGCGGATGTCATCAATTATGCATACGGCCTGGGCCATGAGGGCATCTGTATCACCGATCACGCGGATGTTCAGAGCTTCGTGAAAGCATACAATACCGCAAAAGGACTGGTGAAGAAGAATCCGGATCATCCGTTCAAGGTCGGTCTTGGCTGTGAAATGAACATGGCGGAAGACCGGCTTACGATCGTACGCAACGCTTCCGATAAAAACCTGGATGACTGTACGTTTGTCTGCTTTGACCTTGAAACAACGGGGCTTTCCTGTTTTTATGATTCGATCATTGAATTCGGCGCGGTAAAAATTGAAGACGGTTCGGTGACTGACCGGATGCAGAGATTTATCAAACCGCCGTTTCCGATTCCGGCTGCGATCACACGCAAGACCAATATTACGAATGAAATGGTGTCCGGTGCACAGACGTTCAGTGAGGCCGTGGATGAAATCCTTGACTGGATCGGAGATGCGGTCCTTGTGGCGCATAACGCGACCTTTGACTATTATTTCCTGAATGAGGAACTGCGGCGAATCGGCCGGCCGGCAATTGCCAATCCGGTGATTGATACCCTGGATCTTTCACGAACGATTCTGAAGGAGAGGCACTTTTACCGGCTTGGAAATGTGGCGAATTTTTACCGCATCACATATGACGAGGATGTTGCGCACCGTGCCGATTACGATGCCGAGGTTCTTTCATCGGTATTCATGTCTCTGCTTTCCGATGCGCATAAGCGCGGTGTGACAACCCTGCAGGAACTGGATGACCTGCAGGATGAAGATGCCTACAAAAAGGTGCGCCGCTCACATGTTATCGTCCTTGCGAAGAATCAGAGCGGCTTGCGCCGGCTGTATGAACTGGTCAGTGAATCCTGCACGAAAACACTTGTCGTGACGGGCAAGGAGGGCGGCGGTGCTGCGGAACCGCGGATCCGCCGGAGCAGTATCGACAGGGAGCGGGAGAATTTACTGATCGGCAGCTCCTGTCTGAACAATGAAATCTTTGAACTTGCCTGCAATGGGGATGATGCGCGGCTGATCAATGCCATGCGCTGGTATGACTATATTGAGATTCAGCCTCCGGGCAATTACAGCACTGAGGTTGTGCAGGGCTTTATTCCCGACACCAACCGTCTGCGTGATGTCCTGAAACGGATCATCCGCTGTGCTGCGATTGCCGGAAAACCGGTCGTGGCAGACAGTGATGCCCATTACTGCACTCCGTCACAGAAGATCTTCCGTGATGTTTACATCATGGCACAGGGGGTTGGAGGCGTTACCCATCCGCTGTATATCCGGGATAATTCGCTTCGAATCCGGACAAAGAATCCCGATCAGCATATCCGCCTGACGGATGAGATGCTGGAGTGCTTTGCGTTCCTTGAAGACGAGCGTCTGATCCGTCAGATCGTCATTGAGAACCCAAAGAAGATTTTCGGCATGCTGGAGGAAATCCGTCCGGTTCCTTCCGGAACATTCCCGCCGGTAATTGAAGGGTCGGATGAAAAGCTCCGTGAGATCTGCCATAACACCGAAACGGCAATGTATGCCTTTGAAGGAAAGGTTCCTGAAATTGTCAGTAACCGCCTCAATGAAGAACTCGACAATATCATCCGCAACGGATTCGGGGTTCACTATTACATTGCCCATCTGCTAGTAAAACGTTCCAATGAAGACGGATACATCGTAGGCAGCCGGGGCTCTGTCGGCTCCAGCTTTACCGCAACGATGGCGGGGATTACCGAAGTCAATCCGCTTCCGCCGCATTATCTGTGTCCGAACTGTCATTACAGTGAATTCCTGGAGGAGGGCGCTGCGGCGAGCGGCTTTGATCTTCCGGACAAGACCTGCCCGCACTGCGGAGCCGTTATGCATGGAAACGGACATAATATTCCGTTCCAGACCTTCCTTGGATTTGACGCGGACAAAACACCGGATATCGACCTGAACTTTTCAAATGAGTATCAGGCAAGAGCGCATGCATTCATCAAAGAGGTATTCGGGGAAGCACATGCATACCGGGCCGGCACGATCGGTACGGTTGCGGATAAGACAGCCTACGGATATGTTTCCGGATACTGTGAAAAGATGAATATTCCCAATATGCGGAAAGTCATGCGGGATTATCTTTCGCTTCACTGCAAGGATGTCAAGCGCACAACCGGCCAGCATCCCGGCGGAATTATCATTATTCCGGAAGATCATGAGGCAGAGGATTTTACACCGATTCAATATCCCGCAAATGATCCCGGCAGCGAGTGGAAGACAACGCATTACGACTTCCATGACATTCATGACAATGTTCTCAAGTTTGATATTCTCGGCCATGTAGACCCGACGGCGATGCGTCTTTTGCAGAATATTTCCGACACGAAACCGACTTCGATCCCGATGAATGATCCGGAGACGCTTTCGCTGTTCTATTGTGATGATGCGCTTCACGCCGATCCGAGAATTTATAAAAAGGAAACGGGAGCGCTCGGCCTTCCGGAATTCGGAACCAAGACGACCCGCCGCGTTCTGGAAGAGACCCGGCCGCATGTATTCAGCGATCTTGTGATTATCTCCGGCCTTTCCCACGGAACCGATGTATGGGCAGGCAATGCGGAAAGCCTGATTCAGGAAGGAACCTGTACGCTGAGCGAAGTAATCGGATGCCGTGATGATATCATGACCTATCTTCTGGCAAAGAAGCTGGAACCCCTGATGTCCTTTAAGATCATGGAAAGTGTCCGAAAGGGAAAAGGGCTCACGCCGGAGCAGGAAGCAGCCATGAAAGAGCACAATGTGCCGGACTGGTATATCGGCTCCTGCAAAAAGATCAAATATATGTTTCCAAAAGCGCATGCGGTCGCATACGTCATGATGGCGGTGCGCATCGCCTGGTACAAGGTTCATGAGCCATGGAATTTCTATGTTCAGTACCTGTCCCTGCGCTGTGATGCGTATGAGATTGAAACCATGTCGAAAGGCATTGAAGCGGTCCGTGCCAGAATGAATGATATTCAGTCGCGGCTTGCGGACAAGGGAACGGCATCCTCTGTTTCAAATAAGGAGAAGTCGCTCTTTGATACACTCGAAGTCTGTGAAGAGATGTACGCAAGGGGATACTCCATCGGAAATGTGGATCTTTACCGTTCCAAGGCAAGAGAATTCTCTTATGACCCGAATGACCGCACCAAAATCATCCCTCCGTTTATCGTCATTGACGGACTGGGAGGAAACGTGGCGGACTCGGTTGAACGGGCACGCGAAGCATCGCCGTTCCTTTCAAAAGAGGATATTCTCAAGCGGACACAGCTCAGCGATACCCTGCTGAAAAAACTGGATTCCCTCGGCTGTCTCGAAGGAATTCAGGAACGGAACCAGATGTCGCTGTTCTGATCCGGGTGACCGTATTGCGTTCGGTTTCCTGTGTGAAAGGACCTGGAGGTAACCATGAAACTACTTGCGGTGGATGACGAAAAAACAGCGCTTGACCATATTACATCGATTCTTGCGAAGATCGCACCGGAGGCGGAAATCATTGGCTGCCGGCGCGGCGAGCAGGCTCTTGAAGAGCTTGAAAAGGGAGAAGTGCAGGCCGCATTTCTTGACATCAGTCTGAGAGACATCAACGGGATTGAACTTGCCCGCCGGATGAAAGAGAAATATCCGCTTCTGAACATTATTTTTACGACCGGACACAATGATTACGCAGTGGAGGCATTTGAACTTCATGCCAGCGGATATGTGCTGAAACCCCTGACCGAAGAAAAGATCCGCCGCGAACTGGAGGATCTCCGCCATCCGGCGGAAGCGGAAGAAAAACCCGATAAACTCCGGATTCATACATTCGGTAATTTTGAAGTGTATGACCGCAGCGGAATCCCGATGTCCTTTCAGTATGCCAAGTCCAAAGAGATGCTTGCGTACCTTGTGGATCGCTGCGGTACATTCTGCACCAACAGTGAGATTATGGGCATCCTCTGGGGAGAAGAGGCGTCTGATTCGAAACGCAGTTATCTCAAGAATCTGAGGACAGATCTTTCGTCTGCGCTTGAACAGGCCGGATATCCAAATGTTCTGATCCGACGGCGCGGAATGATTGCGGTGATTCCGGATACGATCGACTGTGATTATTATGACTGGCTCAAGGGAAACCCGGCAGCGCTGAATGCGTACCGCGGAGAGTACATGG
>CAJOLG010000128.1 GCA_905235315.1 uncultured Solobacterium sp.
CCTTAAAACTTCTGTTTTTATCGATCTCTTTTATCATATCAGACATTGCGGAAAGACCGCCGTCTGAAAACAGTACCCGGATGCGGATACTGTTTGTCTGTGCAGTCCGGATATGTTCCGGGTCAGTTCTTCGTCTTCGTTCCTCTTACCAGCAGGAAGGCATATGCCGCTTCCAGCACCAGCAGAACCGCAAAGACA
The DNA here is from genome assembly GCA_905235315.1 of uncultured Solobacterium sp. GTDB lineage: Bacteria > Bacillota_I > Bacilli_A > Erysipelotrichales > Erysipelotrichaceae > Bulleidia. The sequence continues at coordinate 199 of CAJOLG010000128.1, forward strand.
GCGATCATAAGAACAGGGGTCTCGGTGCTGCTGCCCGCAAAGAACCGGTTGGAAAAATCAATCAGGAAATGCAGAAGGATGATGGAGAATGCATCCTGGCTGCGCAGATAAACCGCCCCGAATACCAGGCCGATCACAGTGGCGTAACCTGCCTGCACGACAACGTTGACGATATCCATTCCTGCGATATTGGTGAGATGCACAAGGCCGAAAACGACCGAGGAAATGACAAGCGCCGCAATGTCAGACTTCCCGTTTTCCTTCAGGAAATACAGGGAGATAATGCGGAAAATCGCTTCTTCAAAGATTGCCGGCGCAAGACCTCCGATGATGCCTGCGAGCCCCGGAGTTACCACCTGTGCTCCGCCGGAAAGATTATAGAAAACATTCCACACCACAAACAGAAGGCCCGGCACGATCAGCAGGATGCCTTTAAACAGACTGCCCGGCTTCACCGTATAGTGAAAGACTCCCAGCAGGATCAGCCCGGCAAGAATCCGTCCGGGATCGGTGGCGGTTTCTGATCCGAGCAGGGAAAACGGAATGGAACAGACAAATGCCAGAATGAGCCCGGCAAAAAATAACAGAATCGTAAATATAACCGGATGTTTTACCGCAAAATTCTTCATACCATCTCACCTCTATCGCTGTGCTGCACCAGTCCGGCAGACGCCATAAGTTCCTGCGCCTGATAAAGCATGGGAAGCTCCCGTTTTGTGATCAGTCTGCCGAGCGGATACTGAAGATTATTATGGTACGCTTCCTCAGCCTGTGCAATTGTCAGCTTCAGCGCGGAAAGATGAAAGCGTTCGACTTCATCCGTTGTCCGGTGTACCGGCTCAAATGCCCGTACCCGGACAAGATAATAATGATTCCGGTTATGCCGGTGAATCAGATTGTAGTAATCACTGACGGTTCCGATCCGGGTGATGATTTCCCCGATGACGCCGAGTTCTTCCGACAGCTCCCGCAGGAGGGCCGTTTCCTCATCCTCCCCGGCTTCCACTCCGCCGCCGGAGGTTTCAATCAGTTCTGCCTTCCCGAATTCATCATCGCGGTTCACCTGTACAAAATACAGGTATCCGTCATCGTCAAACACAACCGCCCGTACAATCTCGCGGTCATGGTCGATGTACTCCAGCGGCCATTCGTCATCGTTCAGCTCAAGAATCAGTTCCTGTGGGTTCTCTGTTTTCATCGTCTTTGCGTTTCCGCCCGGCTGTGGGCGGTATGGCTTTATTATAGCGGACAGAGGATATTCCCCAACCCTGCAGGATATGTGGTGGAAAAGATTCTCTGTTTTCGGTATGATTCACTATGCATAGCACAGAAAGGATCTCTTGTAATGAAAATTGCAGTAACGTATGAAAACGGCGAAGTATTCCAGCACTTTGGAAAGACCGAACAGTTCAAACTCTATACGGTGGAAGACGGCCGCGTTGTCTCTACCCTGGTCATATCCGCCGGCGGGCAGGGACACGGTGCCCTGGCTGAAAAGCTGGCGGAAGAGCGTATTGATATATTGATCTGCGGCGGTATCGGCGAACACGCCCGTCAGGCGCTCGCCACCGCAGGAATCACCGTCATTGCCGGCGCGGAAGGCAAAGCCGATGAAGCAGTCGGCGATTATCTGGACGGCATCTTAATCGAATCAGACAATCGCTGTGATCCCCATCAGGAAGCAGCCGCCTGTGAAGGGCAGGAAGCCGGATGTCAGGGATGCGCGGGCGGACAGTGCACGGTAAACGGAAAGAACGCCGGAAAAAAATGCACCGTACATTACAAAGGCACGTTCAATGACGGCACTGTGTTTGACTCCTCGTATGACCGCGGGCAGCCGCTTGAATTTGTCTGCGGTGCAGGGATGATGATCCGCGGATTTGATGCGGCAGTCGCAGATATGGATCCGGGACAGACCGTCAATGTGCATCTGATGCCGGAAGACGCCTACGGCATGCCGAACCCTGCGGCGATTATGCGGTTCCCCTTTACGGATCTTCCGGGTTCGGAAGAGCTGAATGTGGATGAACGGGTCGTCCTCGCAGATGAATTCGGCAGACAGTTTCCGGTGCGGGTAACCGCCAAGGATGAGACCACCATTACCCTGGATGCCAATCATGAGATGGCCGGAAAAGAGCTGAACTTCCTCATTGAACTGGTCGCCGTCGAATAGCGAACGCCTTAGGATACCGCAGGGTATCCTTTTATATACCCTGCTTTTCGGATATAATTGACCTATGCAAAAAAATGCCGCCTCCCTTCTGTATCGGGCTGCAGGTTTTATTTTGGCGCTTACCATGGTGACTTGCCGGTGGGCTCAACCTGTGGTTCATGCGGAAGAAATACAAAACTCCTGGGATGAGACAAAACGCGTACACTATCTTCGCCGTCAGGTGCCTACTGCACTTAACATTTACACCGACGGCACGGAAGAAAACGTCACCCATGAACAGGGACTGATCGATGAAGTTCAGTATGACATCCTGCGGGTGAAGCCAAGTGAACATACCTTTCTCCAGGTAGACTATTCGGAAGTCCCGCGCTATCTCAATGAGCTGAAAGATGCAGGCACGATCGCACAGGGCTACGCTTACGCAGGCGGCGTGAATGCCGGATACTTCTCCAATACCGAATTTGAGTACGGACGTCCGGTCGGTGCGGTGCGCCGGCATAATGCATGGACTTCCTGGTACGGCACCGAGAATACGCCCGCCTATGGCTCCGGCTATGCGACCGCCTACTTTACCGGGGATGACATGTGGATCCGGTATCACGGATGGGCCTGGAATGACTGGCAGGGAGATGACGGCTGGCGCTGGTGGACCGGCTATACGATCAATGCGGAAAACGGCATCTCCGGCTCCTATACCTACTTCGCCAACGGAGTTGAGACAGATATCACCGGAGGCACCGCCGGCGAAATCAATTACCGCAGTTACGGACGCGCAGTCACAATCTTTGCGCAGAACGACCGAAAGGAATATCTCCTGATCACGATCTACGGATCTCTGCCGGACTCCCGCATTCTGGAAGTTCTGCGGGAGCTTCATCTGACAAACGCGATCCGCATGGACGGCGGGGGATCGGCACAGATGGTCTATGAAACCGAACTGGTAAAAGAAGTCCGGCCGGAACTGCGGTGGAGTGAAGTACCGGACGATATCGCAGCCGAAACCGAGCGGGTGCGCGGCTTCCTGGAGGTGCATCCGTACAAGATGGATATTTACGCCGAACCGGACCTTTCCGCCCAGACCCGGGGTGACGCAACCCACGAGGAGCGCTATCAGGTATTTGAACTCCGGCCGGGCGAGAACGGCATATGGTATCGCATCGGGACAAAGCGCTGGCTGTTTGCCTCCCCGGAGGAAGTCACGTATAAGGAAAACGAATGGAAGGTTGATGTCACCGCAAAAACCCGGCTGGAGGTTCACGCCGGGCCGAAGCTTCCTTCCCCGATCATCCGGATGGTTGAACCGGGAGACACCGTTACGGTCCATTCCGTTTATGACCGGGATTCCTTTTTCTGGATCATTACCGAAGCGAATGAATGGATTCCGGTCACGCATGAAGATATCGAAATCAAAGCCAGCTGAGTCAGCCGGCTTTTTGTCGAAGTTCGTTCAGAGCGGTTTCTGCTGCTTTTGCCATCACATCCCGATGATAATCATAATTGTGGTTATCCCCTTCGATGATGCGCAGTTTTGCGTCCGGGAATTCTTCTGCCAGACGGCAGGCACTGCCCACCGGAATGATTTCATCCTCGCTTCCGTGAAGGATCTGTACCGGGCCCGGGTATTTCCGGGCAGCCGCATACGGGTCAATATCCCGCATGGTGCGGATATACTCCCCTGAGAGTGTCAGGTTCTCCCAGGTTGGCAGGGATTCGGGAATATGATCCGGGTCAAACGCCTCGCCGAGCAGCGTTCCGCTCCGCAGCTCCTCCGGGATCGATGCGCCCGGGGATACCAGCAGGAAACCCGCATAGTCCTGCGGGTGTTTCTCCCCCAGCAGTACCGCAAGCAGACCGCCCTGGGAATGTCCGGCGAGGAAAATATGCTGAACAAACGGAAGCTGTTTTGCGTATTCACATACTGCCTCCGCATTCTGAATCCACTTCAGGATGGTATGGTCATGAAACGTCCCGCCGCTCTTTCCATGTCCGTACAGCTCTGCCCGCAGAACCGCAAAGCCCGCCCGCAGTGCCGCGTCTTTTACCGCCAGAATCGTCACTTCTTCCATACTTCCGGTAAAGCCATGGAAAAGTATCAGCAGCGGAAGCTTCCCGGTGTGATCCGGGAGATCCAGCTTGATATGAAGTGCGATGCCGCGGTCATCGATATAGTGTTCCCGGTTTTCCATACAGTCACCTCTTTTTCAGTATACCGTTCACGGGTATAATTCAGACAGAAAGAGAGGATTCGCCTGCTTATGGGAAGACTGAAAAATCTTCGTACCCGTGTGGAGGATGCGCTTACGGTCATGGAGGACCGCGGAAAGCGGGATGCCGCAATCCAGCATCTGGCAGGAGTATCGCTTGCGGCGACACTGCTTGCGGAAAAGCGCGGGCTTGACTCCGAACTGGCGGCGATGGCCGGCCTCCTGCATGATATGGCAGCGTATCTCTCCGGTTCGTATGAAGACCACGCCCACCGCGGTGCGGACTATGCGCGCAGCCTTCTGACAGAGATGGGAGAAACCACGGAAGAAGAAACGGAAGCCATCTGTTCCATGATTTACCACCATGATGACAAACATACCGTTGACGCCCCGCTGGATGAAGTGCTCAAGGATGCGGATGTCATTCACCACTGCTTCAATGATCTCTCCAAACCGGTCAAGGATAAGGAGAAAGCGCGGTTCAACCATCTGATCGATGAACTCGGTCTTGCGTGCGCAAAGGTATACCGCCCGGACTGACCGACACAAACAAAGCCATGCATTCACGGAACGGAATTCCG
>CAJOLG010000129.1 GCA_905235315.1 uncultured Solobacterium sp.
ACCAAGGTATTTGAAAATGAAACCTGGGCAATTCTGCGGATGAACCATGATTATGAACCGGCCGGAAAGCACAACGACCGGTACTGGGTCCATAAGTACGAGACGGAGTGACGGAGATTCTGTGAAGACACTGATTGCGATACCCGCATATAACGAAGCGGAAAACATCGAGCGTGTGATTCATCACCTGCAGGAAACCCTCCCCGGTTATGACTATGTCATCATCAATGACGGCAGCAGTGATAACACGAAGGAGGTCTGTCAGGCGAATCACTTTCATATGATCGATCAGGCTGTCAACCTCGGGCTTGCGGGAACGGTTCAGTGCGGTATGAGATATGCACTGCAGCACGGCTATGATGCGGTGATCCAGTTCGATGGGGATGGCCAGCATCGGCCGGAATATATTCCGGAAATGGAACAGAAGATCAAAGAAGGGGCAGACATCGTCATCGGAAGCCGCTTTGTCACCAAACCGAAACCCCGCAGTCTGCGTATGTTCGGCAGTGATATGATTCAGTTCTTCACCCGCATTACAACCGGGGAAACTGAGTGATCCGACTTCGGGAATGCGGATGTACGGGAAACGGGTGATCCGTGCCATGGCGGAAGAGATCAACCTTGCGCCGGAACCGGATACCATCAGTTACCTGATGCGCTGCGGCGCAAAAACCGCCGAAGTGCAGGTGGAAATGGATGAGCGCATCGCCGGGCAGAGTTATTTTACCGCGTGGCGCAGTGCGCATTATATGGCCAGTGTCTGTCTCAGTATATTGTTTATCGGGGCATTCCGGAAACGGATCCCGCTGGAGGAGTAATCTATGTCATACAGAATTCGGATATTGATCGCCATCGGCGGCGTCCTGGTGTTCGCATTCATCATCTTCAGTATTCGCCGGTCCAAAATGGTGATTGGGGACAGTGTTTTCTGGTTTCTGTTTTCCCTGGCGATGCTGGTGATCGGCATCTTCCCGGAACTCTTCTTTGCGCTGGCACGGGCGCTTCATGTCGCATCCGCCGCCAATCTTGCCTACCTGTTTCTGATCGGTCTGCTTCTGATCCGCGTGTTCCAGCAGGATCTCAAGATCTCTCAGCTGACGACCAAACTGCAGCGGCTGGTTCAGAATCAGGCAATTTATGAAGCGGATCATCCGGAAGAAGAGAAGGCCGAAGAAAAAAAGAACGGCTGAGCAGAAGAAAAGAACGTGCAGGAATGTGCACGTTCGGATCGGATTCAATCTTCCTTGAAGGTTCCCTGTTTCAGTTTGATCATCTTTGCCAAACGGTCTTTGACGTAATCGCCATTGCCGTTTTTTATGTTGAGAAAAACCGTCTCGCCGTTCCGGTACAGCCGGACAAGGGGATGCCCGTATCCCATGATGCGGTTGCGCACCGCTTCATAGCGGGTATCCGGGAATACATACTTCGGATGGTCCAGCGGGAAGTCGAGTTCATAACGCTCCATGTTGAAGACGCGGCGGATTCCTTTCGGCAGGTTATTGAGATCGGTACCATGTGCAGCGTTTGCATCGCATCCGATATTGGTGATCATATTCTTCTTCGGAATGATGAGCAGCTGATGCTGGGCGTAGATCATGAGGTTCATAAAGAACTCCCCGCCCGGCTCATGCCCGTCATACCGGCCGTATTTTGCGACATTTTCGATCTGTTTCTCATGCCCGGGCATCAGATCCCGGGCAGCTTTCTCCAGGAGTGACATCGTGTAGGGCTCATCCTTGAAGGCATAGTCATAATACTGCTCGTAGGTCCGCTTCCAGAAGGCGTGCCCCCAGATACTGCCGAACCGGGAAAAGAAGTAATCATGTTCTGCCGGCTCTGAAATGCCCTCATGGTTCATCCCGCAGATCGCATAGATGCGTTTATCATCCTTGTATTTTTCCAGCAGTTCTGCACAGTAACGGAAAAAGCTGACCGAGGGAAGGATGTCATCTTCCAGGAAGATACAGCGGTCCACCCTTGACCAGACAAATTCATGCATTGCCCTGATACAGCCGTAGGTTCCAAGATTTACGTCACTGTAAAACGAATCGACCGTGCACTCCCAGTCAATCTCGGTCTCAAACATCGTCCGGCTGATCTGAATCAGGCGGTTTTCTTCTTCATTGCGGCCGCCGTCTGAAATGATCAATAACGTGCTCGGACGCGCTTCACGAAGAATTTCAAACTGTTTTCGCTGGTTCTCAGGGCGAATCCAGATCTGGACCGCAACCGGAACATCCACGAGATATTCTTTTGTCATCGGTTTTATTATAGCGGATTCCGGAGGAATCTCCCGTTTCAAATCCAATACTGACAATATAATGACAATTAAATGATATTATACTATTGTTATTAACATTTAATGTTATAATCAATGTCAGAAAGTTATCAGAATCAATGGCAGAGAAACCCAGACAGAAAACCGTTTCCGAAATACCGGAGACGAAACAGGGATATGAAGAACAGCAGTCCGTGCTTCAGGATCTGACCTTTCAGACTGCCTCATCCTGTTTTGAGCAGCAGAATCAGACCCTGAATGCCAAACGGATGCGGGCACTCGGTCTTATGAACACCGCCGGCAAGTACACCGGGCTTGGGCTATTACTGTCCGATCAGTGCATGCATACCATGAAGCTGAACGTTTTTCAGGGGACTCGAAACAATACGCTGCGGGAGTGCACCGAGCTGCGCGGGTCTCTGCTGGCACAGCTGAGCGATGCCTATACATACCTGGAAGGGGTGAATCCGAAACAGATCGTGTTCCGCGGCCTGACAGAGACCGAAGAGCGCAGTTATCCGTCGGATGCCGTCCGGGAAGGCCTGCTGAATGCGGTGCTTCACCGCGATTACGGGTTCCGGGATTCCACGATCATCAACATTTATGATGACCGGATCGAATTTGTGACCCTGGGCGGCCTGAACGGCATCACGGTCGATGATCTGAACCTTGGCATCTCTGTCCTGCGGAATCCGGGTCTTGCGCAGGTATTCTCTGAACTGCATCGCATCGGAGCCTACGGTACGGGAATCGCCCTCATCCGGTCGTCCTATGCCGGATGTTACCGAAGCCCGCAGTTTGAGGCATCCGGTCATGCCTTCCGGCTGACCCTGCCGAACCGCAGCTACCGGGAAGAAAACCCGTTTGCGCTGTTCCCGCCGCCTTATCAGAAACAGGAAGACGAACGGGAGAAGCGGATCCTTGATCTGACACGGTCAAAGGGATATATCTCCCGGAAGGATATCGAGTCGGAACTTCACGTTTCCCAGTCCATGGCAATTCTCATTCTTCGGAAGATGACTGAAAAAGGACTGCTGATCAAGGAGGGAGCGGGGAAGAACCGTCTCTACTGGGCACGATGAAAACAACAAACACAGAAAGGGAGAATCAGATGCGGAGCAGAAACACAAACAAATCTCGTTGGAGAATTATTGCCGGACTGAGTGCCGTAACCGCACTCTTCATATCCGGGATGCCGGTTCATGCGGAAGAAGTGCAGAATGCATGGGACGAAGAGACAAGAGTACATGTGCTGCGCCGCAGAGTTGCGACCGCAATCAATGTATACACGGACGGAACTTCACAGGATGTCACGCATGAGGAGGGAATCTTCGATGATGTGGTGTATGACATCCTGCGGGTGAATCCGAGCGAACATACCTTCCTTCAGGTGGACTTCGGTGAGACACCGGGCTATGTCAATGAGCTGAAGGATGAAGAAACAATCGCAAAGGGATACCGGTATGCGGGAGGCATCAACGCCGGCTACTTCATTACCGGCGAAGACCAGTACGGCCGCCCGGTAGGCGCAGTTCGCCGGCATAACAGCTGGGTGAACTGGTATGACGATACATGTGTTCCGGCCTACGGCAGCGGATTTGCGACTGCGTATATTGACGGCAGTAAAATGGAGCTGAAATATCATGGCTGGCAGAACGGTCATTGGGCCGGTGACAGTGCATGGCAGTGGTGGACCGGCTATACCATGGATGCCGACTATGCGGTGTCCGGGTCGTTCACCTACTTTGCGGATGGAATCGAGCAGGATATTACCCGCGGCGATTACGGGGATATCAACTACCGCACGTATGGAAGAGCGGTGACGATTCTCGCGCAGAAACCCGATCAGCAGTATCTTCTGATTACGCTGTACGGATCGGTCGAAGAATCCCGGATCGCGGACTTCCTGCGGGAACTCGGTGTGCAGGATGCGATTCGCCTGGATGGGGGCGGATCTACTCAGATGGTTTATGAAACCGACCTTGTGGTCAACCGGGATCCGCAGATCACAGGTACCGCTTCCGATGAGATCGAACAGAATGTGACGGATCCGATTGGGTACGCCACTGTAAAGGTAGATAAGCTGCGGGTACGCAGAACACACCGTACCACAAGTGCGGTGCGCGGCGAGGCCACCAACGGGGAACGTTATCAGGTTTATGAAACGTTTGAAGACGACAGCTATACCTGGTACCGCATCGGCACAAACCGCTGGATTGCGGGCACCGACGAGTGGGTGGACTATGAACCGATCAGGATGATCGAATCCCCGGAAGGAAACCCTGCGGGCGAACCGCAGACAATGCGTGTTATAGTATTGGTTGATAATCTGAATATCCGAACCGGAGCCGGGCTGTCTGCCGCAGTGGTCTCAAAAGCAGAAAACGGGAAAACCTATACTGCTTATGAAACAAAGCAGGCACAGGGCTATACCTGGTATCGGGTCGGAGACAATCAGTGGATTGCCGGAAACCCGGACTGGATCCGCGTGGAATAAGGAGAGAAGCAGTATGTCGATTTTCAAAGATAAGATTCTGGTCATAACCGGCGGCACCGGTTCGTTCGGAAACGCGGTCGCTGACCGGTTCCTGAATACGGACATCAAAGAAATCCGCATTGTATCAAGAGACGAAAAGAAACAGGATGACATGCGTCATCACTATCAGGCAATCGATTCTGCGGCTTCGGAAAAACTGAAGTTCTACATCGGGGATGTCAGAGACTACCGCTCGATTGAAGGCGCATTCCGCGGTGCGGACTATGTCTTCCATGCGGCAGCGCTGAAACAGGTTCCAAGCTGTGAATTCTATCCGATCGAGGCCGTAAAGACCAATGTTCTGGGTTCGAACAATGTCATCACCGCCTGCGCGGAACATCACATCAAAAAGGCGATCTTCCTCAGCACGGATAAAGCCGCATACCCGATCAATGCGATGGGGATGACCAAAGCGCTGATGGAGAAAAACGTGATCGCCCGCTCCCGCCAGATGATGGAAGGGGATCCGGTTCTGTGCCTGACGCGCTACGGGAATGTCATGGCATCGAGAGGCAGCGTCATTCCGCTGTTCTGTGACCAGATCGCGGCCGGCAATCCGATCACGATCACCAACCCGGATATGACCCGCTTCATGATGACTCTCCAGGATGCGGTGAATCTGGTGCTCTATGCATTTGAACACGGCAATCAGGGCGATCTCTTTGTCCAGAAGGC
>CAJOLG010000130.1 GCA_905235315.1 uncultured Solobacterium sp.
AAGCCGCTTGATACACAGATGATCCGGGAAATCGCCGATTCCGGGCTTCCGGTGTTTGTATACGAGACGGATGTGATGAGCTGCGGACTCGGTTCCGCTATTCTTGAATATGCAAATGATGCCGGGCTAACGCTTCGATTGAAACGGTTTGGCATCGGGGATCACTATGTTCCGCAGGGGGCCGCAAATCTTCTGAAAAAGGATGAGGGCTGTGATCTTTCTTCGCTTTATGAACAGATCGAAGAAGCCTGCGCCTGAAAACAGTTATGTTACGACATCTATATATTAAAAACTTTGTGCTGATTGATGTAAGGATGGATTCAGCGCTTTTATCGGCGAAACCGGGGCCGGAAAATCCATTCTGATTGATGCGGTTTCTTTACTGCGCGCTGACCGTGCGAGCACCAGCTATATCTCCAAAGGAAAAGACAGGGCTCTCGTGGAAGGAACCTTTGACCTGACCCGGGACAGACATGCGCTTTCTGTTCTTCAGAGCGCCGGATTTGAAACGGATGGAGAGGTTACCTTTACAAGGGAGATCTCCGCTTCCGGAAAGAGCACGGTCCGCATCGATCACCGCATTGTGACACTCGGTCTTTTAAAAGATGTTCTTGAGTTTGAGATAGATATTCACGGTCAGAGAGACAATCAGTATCTGCTCAACACCGCTTCCCATATCCGGCTTCTGGATGAATATCTCAGGGATGACGAACTGCGGCAGAAAACAACGGAAGCATTCCGCAGCTGGAAAGCCCTCTGCGAAGAGAAAGATACCGCACTCCGGGAAACCTACAGTGAAGCCGATCTTGATTTTTTCCAGCATGAAATCAATGAGATTGAAGCGGCGGATCTGAAAGAAGGGGAAGAAGAAGAAGAGCTCCTTGCGAAAGAAAAGCAGTTCAAAGCGGTAAAGAGTTCGTTTGAAAAACTGAACGCTGTGATCAGCAGTTATGATGAAACGCTCTCCGGTGAGATGTACGAAATGAATCACCTTGTGCAGAGTCTTGATGATTCCGACGTGTTCCGTTCTGCCCGGGAGAGTATGAATGATGCGTATTATTCCTGGGCGGACGCTGTGGATCAGCTTCGCGGTGTATATGATTCCATGGATCTTTCGGAAGAAGAAATCTTCGATGGAGGAACGTCTGTATCTGATTCAGCGTATGAAACGGCGGTACGGCAATTCTGTGGCTGAAATCCTGGCCAGACGGGATGAGCTCCAGGAACAGGTTGACCGCTTCTCCAACCGTGCCAAGTTTATCGAAGAAATTGACCGGAAGATTGACGCCGCATACCGGACCTACATGAACTATGCCAAAGAAATCTCCTCGGTTCGCAAAAAAGGGTGTGCAGACCTTGATAAAGCGGTTGCCGCAAACCTGAACGATCTCATGCTCGAAAACGCACGGTTCCATACGGATATCAAATCCTGTGAACCGAATGGAAACGGAATTGACCGTGTGGAATTTTTGATTTCCATGAATAAAGGAGAGGATCTCAAGCCGTTGTCGCGGACAGCCAGCGGCGGTGAGCTTTCCCGTCTTATGCTGGGATTAAAGGTTGTTTTCACCCATCTGCAGGGGATCCAGACAGTAATATTCGATGAAATTGACACCGGTGTTTCCGGCCCTGTAGCGACCGCGATCGGACGTAAGATGCGGGAGCTTTCGGAACATTCTCAGGTGTTTGCTGTAACCCACCTGGCTCCGGTTGCCGCAACCGCAGACAGTCATTATTTTGTGTCGAAATCGGAAGACGGCGAAAAGACACATACCCATGTAAAGCAGCTTTCCGGTGATGAGATCATTTCGCAGCTTGCGCTGATTGCCAGCGGAGAGATTACGGATGTATCCCTGGCAGCCGCAAAAGAGCTATATGAAAGGAATCAGAAGCGGAAATGAGCAGAGTTTACTTTCATATTGATCTCAATGCTTTTTTCGCTTCCTGTGAAGTACTTCTTGATCCTTCCCTGAAAGGAAAACCCGTCGCGGTCAGCGGCACGACAAGGCGTTCTGTCATCAGTACCGCCAGTTATGAGGCAAGAACATTTGGGATTCACAGTGCCATGCCGTTGGAAGCCGCCCGCAAGCTCTGCCCGGAGCTTATTATTGTGGAGCCACATTTCCAGTATTACCGTGCATTATCGGATGAATTCATGAAAATCATTTCCGGTTATACGGAGATAATCGAGCAGGCCAGTATTGATGAATGCTATGCCGATATGACGGAAGTGATTCAGAGATACAAGCATCCGCTTGACCTGGCCTGGGAGATACAGCGGCGCGTCCGGGATGAAGTCGGAGTATCCTGTTCCATCGGCGTAGCTCCGAATCTTTTTCTTGCCAAGATGGCAAGTGACATGAAGAAACCAAACGGTATCACCGTCCTTCGGATCCGGGAAGTACCGCAGAAACTGTGGAACCTTCCGATCGGGGATATGCGCGGTGTCGGAGAAAAAACCGTACCGCTCATGGAAGAGTGCGGGATTCATACGATAGGGGATCTCGCAAATTTCAATGACATTGAGATCCTGCGTCCGATATTCGGAAAGAATACCGAAATGATGATCCGCCGGGCAAACGGGTATGATGACCGGGAGATCATTACAGAATGGGATGCGAAAAGCATGGGCGTTTCGGAAACCTTCCTTGAAGATATCACCGATTATGATGAACTGAGAGGGATGCTGAGGGGGCTTTCCCGCACGCTTTCCAATCGGCTTCATTCTTCCGGAAAAGCCGGCTTTCTGCTTTCTCTGCGGATCCGGTATGCGGATTTTACCAACATTGACCGGAGTATTCGTATCAATGAACCAATCTGGAAATCAGATGATATCTATGTTCATGCGCTTTCGCTTTTCAACAGCAACTGGGAAGAGAACCCGGTCCGGCTGCTCGGAATTTCTGTCAGTGATTTTGCGGGGGAAAGTGTTCTTTCTTCCCAGATTTCTTTGTTTGATGAAAAAGTTGCCCATCGCGAGGAAACAATTTCTGTTTTGAACGAACTGAACGAAGAACTTGGCGGGATTCGTCTTATGCGGGCAAGTGAGGCGGTAAAATCATGAAACTCGATGATGCATTTAAGAAATATATCGCTGAAATCACGGTCAACGAAGGCAAGAGCGCCCGTACGGTTTCTTCGTATAAAAGCGATCTGAATCAATACATATCCTTTCTGAAAGAGGAAGGAATCAAGGATACCAAAAAGATCACCGGTGATTTGATCGAAGACTTTATGATCGAAGAAAGCATGGAGAAAAAGGGCACCAGCCTTTCGAGAATGGCAGCTTCGATCCGTTCCTTTCATCAGTATCTGGCATATCTGTATGATGAGAAAGATCCTTCGCTCAATCTGGAAGTCCATCGCGGTGTAAAGCGGCTTCCTGTATTTGCGACGGTTGAAATGGTAAACCAGCTCATGGATTCTTTTGATGACAGCAATCCGGAGCAGCTATTCCAGCATGCACTTCTTGAAATGATCTATTCCTGCGGAATGCGGGTTTCTGAAGCGGTTTCCCTTACGGTAAACCGAGTGGATCTTGAAAGCGGGTTTGTACGGATTCTCGGCAAAGGAAACAAAGAGCGAATCGTTCCGCTTCCTTCCGGATCCGTACCGGTGATAGAGCGGTATTTTCACCTTGTACGGCCGGTTTATCTGAAGAAAAACACCCAGTTGTTTTTCATTAACCGGTTCGGAAGAAAAGTAACGCGGGAATACGTGGAAAAACTTCTGCGGGATAAATGCGTTGAACTGGATTTCAAAGAACATATCACGCCTCATAAACTGCGTCACAGCTATGCGACACATTTACTGCAGGGTGGGGCAGATCTTCGTGCCATACAGGAGATGCTCGGGCACTCAGACATTAAAACAACCGAGATCTATACACATGTCGCAAACCGGCAGATGTTTGATTCCTACGCTAAATTTCATCCCGGAAATCAGGAAGATGATGATTTTTGAAGATTTCTTGATACTTTCTGAATGATTTCTGACAGTAACTGAAATATGTTGCTTTTCCAACATCATAAAAAATGGTGCACCAGTCATATGGTTTAGCCCGTGCACCTGACGATATTCTGTTTGACAATGTAAGGAGGGAGATACACTGGCTGTGTTTTATCTTTTTTGTATAATTAATTAAACAGCTCTGTCCGCGACACACCTATGCGCATAAAAGCAGGAATTAATATACCGACGCAGGCGATTTTGCGGTGTGCCTGATTTCGTACAGAGCAAAGACAATTTAGACAATGTAAGTATCAGGGACAACGCAGTATCCAAATTTAGAAGGAGAACATCTACAATATGAAAACATTCAGAGAAGACTTTTTGTGGGGCGGAGCTACAGCAGCGAATCAGTATGAAGGTGCCTGGGATGTTGACGGAAAAGGAGCCTCTGTTTCAGACCACTGCACGAATGGCAGCCACACCAGTCCAAAACGGGTAACTCCCGAATTTGAAGAAGGAACGCTTTATCCCAGTCGGGAAGCTACCGACTTCTATCATCACTATAAAGAGGACATTGCTCTGGCTGCCGAAATGGGGTTCAAGGTATTCCGCATGTCCATAAACTGGACCAGGATTTTCCCGACCGGAATGGAAGAAAAACCCAATGAAGCAGGCCTTGCATTTTACGATAAGGTTTTTGATGAACTTGCAAAATACAACATCGAACCGCTTGTGACAATTTCCCATTACGAGCTTCCGTATGCGCTGGTTGAGGCGTACAACGGATGGTACGGAAGAGAAGTAATCGATCACTTCATGCGTTATGTGGAAGTAATCTTTGACAGATACCAGAACAAGGTAAAATACTGGCTGACGTTTAATGAGATCAACTCCGGAACAATGCCAATGGGGGCTGTATTATCTCTGGGAACGATCCGTGGGTTTAACGGACCTGTTACAGAGGTTCCGGATGAGCCTCAGATTCGATTCCAGGCACTGCATCACCAGTTTATCGCAAGCGCAAAAGCCATCCGGCTGGCGCACGACAACTATCCGCAGTTCAAGATGGGAAACATGAATCTGTTCGCAACCAAATATCCGTATACCTGCAATCCGGCAGATGTGCTTGAGTGCCAGAAACAGATGCGTATTGTAAACTGGTTCTGCTCTGATGTGCAGGCGAGGGGATATTATCCTTCTTATATGGAGCGGTATTTTGAAGAAAATAATATTCATATTGTAAAAGAGCCAGGGGACGACGAGATTCTGAAAAATGGAACAATCGACTTTTATACCTTCAGTTATTACATGTCTTCCTGTGAGACGGCAGATTCCAGCGAAATTGCCAAGTCAGGCGGAAATCTTGTTGGAGGCGTAAAGAATCCGTATCTAAAAGCCAGCGACTGGGGATGGCAGATTGACCCGGAGGGTCTCCGCTATACGCTGAATGAACTGTGGGACCGTTATCAGCTTCCGCTGATGGTGGTTGAAAACGGACTTGGCGCAAGAGATGAGCTGACAGAGGACGGCAAGGTCCATGACTCCTACAGAATTGATTATCTCGAGAAGCATATCGCGCAGATGGCGGAAGCGGTACGCGATGGTGTTGATCTGATGGGATATACTCCCTGGGGATGGATTGATGTTGTATCGGCTTCGACCGGTGAGATGGCAAAGCGATATGGCTTAGTCTATGTTAAGAAATACGATGACGGATCAGGTGATCTCAGCCGCCTTAGAAAAGATTCGTTCTACTGGTATCAAAACGTTATCAAAGAAAACGGCAAATCGTTTTGAACCGACGGAAAAAATGCAATTATTGATGAATAGTTGAAACAGGTCAACGGCGGAAAAATCATGCCTGTGCCAACATAGCTGGAAAACATTTTATAATCAGTAATGAAAGGAGCCTGTTTATGAGTGAGGATAAAAAAGAACTTAATCAAGAACATCTCAAGAAAGTGACGGGTGGAGGATACTTCGATTCCAAAGCCGTGGAAGATGCACTGTTCAACGATATGTCTATGTATCCTGACCTAGGTGAAGTGTATCGGCAGGCCAGAGGACGAGTTCATTTCACAGATGACCCGGTCGCCAATGACATCAATCTGGCGAC
>CAJOLG010000131.1 GCA_905235315.1 uncultured Solobacterium sp.
TGCCGGAAACGGTAATTTTTTATATCGGAATCCGGATTAAAAATATAATGAACTTATCTCAGGAGGGAAACCTGAATGAAAATAAAATGCAGATTTACTGCGGCTGTTCTGCTTTCTTTCATTACCGCCTGCGGCCGTAATGTTCCGGGAGAAACGGCCGGTCCGGCAGGCACATCCCTGGGATCGGCGCTTTCGGTCCGTCTCGATGACTGGCGAAACAATCCTCCTGAACGAATCCTGCTGAATTACTTCGGAGAGGATTCCGCGCAGGCTTCGGTCAGTGATCCTGCTGAGATCGCCGCAATCATTGATTCTTTCTATGAGATTACCGTTCTGGACGAAACCGACATATTCCTGACGGATTCGGATTACTTCATTACGCTGTATTTTTCAGACGGCAGTTCTGAACGTATTGCGTTTAACGGCTCCAATCTTTCGGCTGACGGAAAAAATTATGAAACAGAAGGAACCGAACATCTCTTTCAGCTGATGGACAAGGCATTCCGGTAAGCCGTTGAAGCGGCCGAGCCGGTGACGGCAGGTGAACCGATCCTTGCGAAGGATAATCGGTTCTCTGCACGCGGTGATATCCGGGAATCTGTTACAGATACGGTTTATACTTCAACAGCAGCTGACGGCATCCTGCTGATCGGCCAGAGCGGAAATAACGGGTCCGAAACAGACACCGATGATGCAGTAAAACGGCTGTTTGAATCCCGAACTCCTCTTACAGGTTAGATATGGAATTCCGTGAACTTCTGAAAAGTGACATTGAACGCACCGGCTGTTCGCTGAGCGAGCTTTCCCGTGCCTCCGGCCTTTCCAGCGCTGTCATTTCCCGCTACCGCAGCGGCGAACGGATTCCGCGGCCGGACAGCGAGATGCTGAAAAAACTGTGCGACGGGCTGGACCGGCTGGAAGAAGAAGCCGGGCTGTCTCCGCTTGGGGAGGAACGCCTGCGCCGCTATCGTGCCGTCATCGGAAACAAGCCGTCGCTGCTTCCCAGTCATCTGAATGATCTTTTGGAGATCCTGAATCTTTCCATGAAGGATTTTTCCAACATCCTGAATTATGACGCTTCGTATCTTTCCCGGATCCGGTCCGGCAAGCGCACGCCGGCAGACCCGGTCGCATTTGCGGAACATGTGGCCCGCACGCTGAATGAAACTCTCCGGCCGGCCGATCGGGCTCTGGTATCCGAACTGACCGGCTCGGAAACCGAGGATGATTTCCTTCCCGCACTCGTAAACTGGCTGATCTTGAGTACACCGTCCAAAAAGAGCGACGTCGAGGGATTCCTGAATTCCATCAGTTCGTTTGATATCAACCAGTACTTCCGCTCGCTCAATGTTTCCCCTTCGAACTTTGAAGGCGACCTCATACAGAACAGTGATGACCCAAAGTACTATTACAATGTCGACGGTCTGGAGCGGGGCGAACTCAGTTTCTTTCTTTCCGTGCTGAACAGCGCATCAACGGGTCCGATTTACATGTGCAACGATATTCCGCTGGAGGACATGAGCAAAGATGTCGATTTTGTAAAACAGTGGATGGAGCTGGTTGTGCGATGCCTGAAGAAGGGCCATGAGATTCACGTCATCCATAACATCAACCGGCCGTTCGCCGACATGCTGGTGGGGCTTGAGACCTGGATCCCGATTTATATGACCGGACAGGTTCACCCGTACTACCTCACCCCGCATGAGAAAACGGTCTATCATCACTCCCTGTATGTATCCGATACCTGCGTGCTCCGCGGAGAATCGATCGGCCAGTCGGCAGAATGTTCCTCTTCCGTTCTTTCCGCAAAGCCGGAACAGATCGCTTACGGGTCGAATCGGATGAAACAGCTGTTCACCCATTCTGCGCCGCTGATGAAAATCAGCCGCGGCATGCAGAGTGAAGCAGAGTCAGCGTACTTCCGAAAGGAATGTTCCGGGCCCGGCTCCTGGACGGTAAAATCATGTGTGCCCGCCTTTTTCGCGCTCGATCATGCGCTGCTCTCAAAGATTCTCGAGATGAATCATGCCGGCCCGGATCTGCAGAAACGCGCGGAATCGTTCCTTGCCTCTCAGAAAGAATTCCTGGACGAACTGCTTCAGACCGGCTCCTGTACGATGGAACTCCTCTCCATGACAAAGGAAGAGTTTGACCGCTACACCCCGGAATTCGACGCCCCGTTCCTGCTGCCGGAGGAATCCCTGAACTACAGCTGGGAAACCTATCAGGAACATCTGCGCCTGACAAAGGAATGCGCTTCCGCCAATGCAGGACTCTCTGTCCGGGAATGCAGCGACGGTGCGTTCCGCAACCTCTCGATCTATGTGCGTGATCAGAACCTGGCAATTGTCGCAAGACAGAAAAACCCGCGCATCATCTTTCTCATCACCCATCCCAATATGGTTCGGGCAATCAGCCAGTTTACCGCTCCTGTTGTTGAGTCCTGACAAAACAGAGCCCAATAAGAAAAAGTCCTTGTCATGCAAGGACTTTTCGTTTGTTTCTTATCTGCAGAAACATCCGCCGGCACACACCCGTGTACCGGTTTTTTACGGGCATTCTGATTCCGGATTTTCATGATCTGTTGACCGTCAGCCAGGCCCGGCATTCTTCCGTGCTTTTATGACTGACAGCCATGCAGACAAATCCGGAGAATGTCCTCAGCAGCGGACTTCACCCTGGCAGGTCCAGCCAAAGGATGAGTAGTAGTTGCCGTTTCCGTCATCTGCATAGTCAGATTCCGTGTTGGGGTTTCTGCCGCTGATAGTGGCGCCGTTGACATTCTTGAGAGCTTCATCGAGAAGTTCCGACTTATGTTCATTGAAATAAGTCAGACGTTCTTCCCTGCTCTTTCCCTTCAGGGATTCCAGTAACTCTTTATCCATAAAATCAATGACCTCCTATGAATAGCATATCATCATATATCCGATGGGAATGAATATCAAGTTGTTTTACAATGATTTTTTGATTGAACCGTTTCTGTATTTACAGAAGCGGGCATTCGATTGTGTCCGGTGAAATCAGCCGCAGCATTTCATAGCCGATTCCCGCCGTACCGTAGAAAAGACTCGAACTGAAGACTTGGCTCATGCTTTGGTTGACACACTGGTAATAGCCGTTTCGCTCTGCTCTCTCAATGATCAGGGCCATCCTTGTTCTTGCCTCTTCCACCAGGTCCTGCCGCTGCAGTTTCGTTCCGGCAAGCAGCAGGAATTCCACCATGGCGCTGTTGCCGCAGCACAGGAAGTCCTTGTACATCAGAGGTTCTTTCAACGTGCTCCGCAGCGCTCTGTCCAGGGTCTCTTCCCAGCCTTCATATTCCAGCATCAGGGCATTCATTCCGATGCCCGGTGCACCGGAACAGTAGCCGGTCATATATTCTCTGGTTCGTTCGCCTTTTCTGAAGTCCGGCCACGCACCGGTTTCGGCACAATAGGCATCAGCCTCAAAGCGGAACCCGGCCTGCGCAGCCTCAATCAGATCCTGTCTCTGCAGGCGTTTCCCCGCCGCATACAGAGCGGAAGCGACACCGGACTGGCCATGCCCCGCACCTGAGATCGGCCAGGTATAGGACAGTGTCCGCCAGATCTTCGTATCTTTATACGGAATATCGGCAGAAGCCAGAATTCTGTCTGCCAGGGAATTGCAGAAGTCGTGCATTCCCGGCTCATTGAAGAATTCATCATAGCGGCAGATCATTTTCAGAAGGCCGGCAAAGCCGTTGTAAATATCCGTCTTTTCAAACTGCAGATCCATCTTCGGAAGCAGGCGGATCATTTTTTTACTGATTTCAAGGTAATGGCTGTTATTCATATAGATGCCTGCCAGATAACAGGCAAACATCTTACCGCAAAGACCGCCGGACATGGAAATGTTTTCAATATTGGGATAGATCACTTCCATCCCGTCAATCCCATCCGTATAACGTTCAAGCCGGTTCATGATATATTCAACCAGCTCTTCCGATTTCTTCCGAATTGCGGGATCAGATGTCATTCTGTGCATAGCCGCAAAGAATACCGCAAGTCCGGCAATGCCGTCGATCAGCCCTCTGCCGTAGAGTTCCATACCGCTTTCCAGAAAGTAGTCCACACCGAACCAGCAGATTTCTCCGGAGGGTGTATGAACCGCATCGTCTGCGATCTCCCGGAAAATCTTTTCCGCATGCAAGAGCAGCGATTCATCACTGATCGGTTTTCTGAGCGTGATCTGTTTTCGAATCACAGTTGGCCTGGGTATGCGCCGGATGATCCGGGTCATTGCCTTCTGCAGCAGGGCTTCCTCGAATTCCAGATCCCGGTCATTGAGATAGTCGATCCGGGAAAGAACATAGTCGATGCAGGAACCGGAAAAGAAGTCCGGATGAACGACCCTGCCGTCCATATACAGGTCGCAGGCATCGGTTCTGATATACATATACGGAATATCCCCGCGCAGGATCGCATCCGTTTCCGCTGCCGTAATTTCATCGGTATTCTCCGTTCCGCTTCGTTTCATGGCAAGCGAAAGCTGTTTGAACACTTCCTCTTTCAGGGAAGGGTCTTCGATCCATGCCGGCTCCAGCGTCTTGTTGAGAAGATCGTTGTAGGTACCGGTATTGCGGTAGATATGGCGGACATGGATTCCCTTCATGGAGCGGACGAATTCCTTCAGTTCCTCTTTCTGTTCCATACACCGTCTGTAGGTGTTTCTGAACCCTTCAAGGAATGCATCGGGATAATCCGTAACGCACTTCCGTTCACCGTCTACCAGCGGCGAACTGAGATTCTTTTCATCTTTGGCGAAAAGAATGCTGATTTCGACATCTTCCCTCCGCTTCGGCATCAGGGAACTGTACAGCAATGAGTACCGCAGGTCATGTTCCAGGGTATTCTCCTTGATTTCCCTGCCCGGTGTCATCATCAGTTCGTAATCGATGATTACCGGATAAATTCCCCTGTGATGCAGGTCGCTGCTGCCAAGCATCAGCACCATTGCTGAAAGCCCGCCCAGGTTGTAACAGTACTGTCCTGCCTTCTCATCCGTGTCTGCCGGCTGGCTGACAATGTATTCCACAAAGCCGTAGCCTTCACAGCTGCATACGGCAGGTGCCCGCATGACATCGGAAAAGAACGTATCGATCAGTTCCTTTGATTTGAGGTCAATCCGTACATCATGCGGCTTATATACGAACGTTCCGGCATCGGTGGTCAGGATCGTTGTCGTATGACCATGGTTATGTACATCACCGCTGTCGGTTTTTATCCCGGTAAGAACCTGAAAATGCTGATTCGCCAGCAGTTCTGTACAGATATCTTCATATGCAGAATCCGTCCGCTCTATCATTTCCCGGATCACAGAACGATAGGTCTCATAAGTCTTATGTATCAGTTCGATCAATGAAGGCACCTTCTGCCGCAATACGGAAAGTGTCACGGTTTCCGCAAAACGCTTCCGTAACGGATCCAGTTCTTCCGAATTGGTGTCTTCGATGTAGGAATCGAGCATATTCTGCTCTGTCAGGTATTCCAGAAACATGAGGAAAAGCGTCGGATGCATGATCTTTCTGATCCGGACGATCA
>CAJOLG010000132.1 GCA_905235315.1 uncultured Solobacterium sp.
TACTCCGCATATGCGGCAGAGATCGCCGAACGGATCTCCTGTTTTGTCAGTTCGGGCCAGTGGCTCTGCGCGGTATTCACAAACCGGGATGTGAATTTTTTGCGGTCCGACAGATCAATGAAATCCCGGATAAACCGCACCTTCCGGAGTTCAGGGCAGTTGTCTTCCAGAACTTCCGGATAATAGGCGACGATCGGACAGTTATAGTGATTATCGCCAAGCCCTTCATCGACGTTATAGCTCATGCACGGGTAGAAGATCGTATCCGCACCGTTTTCCGTCAATGACCGGATATGGCCGTGCGCAAGTTTTGCCGGATAACATGCAGTATCGCTTGGGATCGTGCCCTGGCCGGACTGATAAAGTTCGCGGTCGGAAAACGGGCTTACCAGCACCGAGAATCCGAGCGAAACAAAGAATGTATGCCAGAACGGAAGCAGTTCCCACATATTGAGACACAGCGGAAGACCGATCACTTCCCTGCCCTGATTCCCCTGCACGCTGCCGTAGGACGCAATCTGTTCCCGTTTGAATGCATACAGATTCAGCCGGTCATCGGATGCTTTACCGCTGATCGGGCGTTCACAGCGGTTTCCGGAGATATAGCGTTCGCCGTCGGAAAACCGGTTGATGGTCAGGAGGCAGTGATTTCCGCATCCATTGCAGGTAACAGAAGTAACTTCCTGGCGGAATGACGCAAGCTGTTCCCCGGTCAGCACTGAGCTCTTTTTATCCGGATCGCTGTGTGCTTTTCCGTACAGCGCCGCACCGTAGGTTCCCATAAGTCCGGCAATGTTCGGCCGGATCACCTCTTTCCCAATCTCCAGTTCAAATGCGCGGAGCACCGACTCGTTATAGAAGGTGCCGCCCTGCACAACGATATGGTTTCCCAGCTCATCGGGAGATGCACAGCGGATTACTTTATACAGCGCATTCTTGACGACGGAAATCGAAAGACCGGCACTGATGTCTTCAATGGATGCGCCGTCTTTCTGGGCCTGCTTGACCTGCGAGTTCATGAATACCGTGCAGCGGGAGCCAAGATCGACCGGTTTCCGGCTGTAAAGACCCATGCGGGCAAACTCCTGCACATCACAGCCCATCGCTTCCGCAAACGTCTGCAGAAAGCTGCCGCAGCCGGAAGAACAGGCCTCATTGAGAAAAATATTGGAAATCGCATGGTCTTCGATTTTGAAACACTTCATATCCTGACCGCCGATATCGATGATAAAATCCACATCCGGCATGAAATGCTCTGCGGCTGTGAAATGCGCAATGGTCTCCACAAGACCGAAGTCGCAGTGAAATGCATGTTTGATCAGTTCCTCACCGTATCCGGTCGTGGTCACACTGGCAATTTCAATATCCGGATAGCGTTTATATAACTCCATCAGCTGTTCTCTTACGAGGCTGACCGGGTTTCCTTCATTCGGCTGATACCACGAATAAACAATGCGCTCCGCATCATCGATGGCAATCATCTTGATTGTCGTTGAACCCGAATCGATTCCGATATGAATGCGTCCGACCCGGTCTTCATAACGGATCTGGGGGATCGAGGCTTTCTGGTGACGGTTATGAAAATCCCAGTAGTCCTCTCTGGTTTCAAACAGCGGCGGAAGACTCTGGTACGGAACAACCCCTGATACATCAGAGAAACGGTCCAGCATTTCCGAAAGATCGATCTCCTGATCTGCGTAATAGGCAGCACCGAGGGCGACATACAAAAGAGAATTTTCCGGACAGACGCCGTTTACATGAAGCGTGCGGTCAAATGCGTCCCGCAGGCAGGAGGAAAACGTCAGCGGGCCTCCGAGATACAGAATATTCCCGCGGATCGGCCGCCCCTGCGCAAGACCGGCAATCGTCTGGTTTACAACCGCCTGATAGATCGAAGCGGCAACATCCCCCGATGTGGCGCCCTGGTTGATCAGCGGCTGCACATCACTCTTGGCAAATACACCGCAGCGGGAAGCGATCGTATATGTTCGTTTGGCCTGTTTTGCGGCTTCGTTCATCTGCGCCGCATCCATTTTCATCAGCATCGCCATCTGGTCAATAAACGCGCCGGTGCCTCCGGCACAGCTTCCGTTCATCCGCACTTCCGTCCCTCCGGTCAGGAACAGGATTTTGGCATCCTCACCGCCGAGCTCGATAATACAGTCTGCGTTCGGTGACAGCCGTTCTGCCGCAACCCGGGTCGCAAAAACTTCCTGAACAAACGGAACACCGCACCGCTCGGAGAGCCCCATGCCCGCAGAACCGGAAATGGCAAAATATGCCCGTTTCTCCGGAACATACTCCGAAATGATGCGTTTCAGCATCTCTTCGCCTTTTTCGTTAATATGACTCAGGTGCCGCTCATATGCGGAATAACGTATCGTTCCGTCTTCCTCACATACCACACATTTAATTGTGGTCGACCCCACATCAAGCCCTATGCGCATCATGCATGTATCTCCTGTCTGTCTTCGTCCCTTACAGCGCTGCCGGTCTCAGATCGGATATTCTCAATGATCCGTTTTGAAAGCCGGTTCAGTTCGGCTGATTCTTCTTCCGAAAAGCCGCGGAACATGATCTCATTCATCGTCTGTCTGCACGACTGTATTTTCCGGAACAGTTCGTATCCTTCTTCCGTCAGTGAAATCAGGGTCATCCGCCGGTCTTCCGTATCCCTGCGGCATGCGATCAGGCGTTTCTCACGCAGCCGGTCCAGCGCCAGCGAAACATGGCCTTTCTGAAGACAGAGTTTCTTGGCGATTTCAGCAGCCGTCTGTTCCTGGCATGCATACAGGCAGATCATCACTTCGATCTCAACCTGTTTAAGATCATATTTACTGCGGAGTGACGAAAATACGCAGTCCTGCATGCGCTTCATCAGTTTTCCCTGCATCAGCAGTTCCAGTTCTTCCTGGTTCTCTTCCATGTCACGTACTCCAAACAGTTCAATTTTGAACCTTTTTCCTGAGATGTTCAAGCAAAAAAAGCAGCCGGACCGGCTGCTTCGCATCGCGCGCCCGACAGGAGTCGAACCTGCGACCCTCAGATTCGGAATCTGATACTCTATCCAACTGAGCTACGGGCGCATACGCATGAAGTATTTTAGCACATAGCCGACAGTTCAGATACCATGAATTTCAAAAAACAAACCATTTCAAAAAAGGAGCCGCACATCCCTGTGCAGCTCCCTGTACGGTTCAAAGGATCCGATCGGATCGTTCCTGCGTTTCCGCGTTTCCGTTATTTCCAGAGAACGTCCGGATAGGTTCCGTTGTCCTTCAGTTCCTGAATCCGTGCAACAACATCGGGTTTGTCTTCCTTATAGGTGACGCCGAACCACTTGTCGGTACTTGCCAGCATACGAACCCGGATCTTGCCTTCCGCAACCAGTGTTCCGACCGCTGTCGGAATAACGTGTTCACACTTCATCGGATTCTTTTCAATATTTTCCCTGAGGAACTCCTCAAATACAGGTTCAAACTCGTCAAAGATCTTCGGTGTGAAGCCCCAGAAATTCATGGATACAAGCGCATCATCCGCAATCGGCGCCCAGCCTCCGTCTTCTGTTTCATAAACTGCTTTGCCGTCCTGGATCGCAATCTTCTGAATCTCAACGATATGGCTGAGGCATCCGTCTTTCTCCTCGCAGAGTCCGCGGGTAACTGTGCCGTTTTCCGTAAGGGTGTTCAGGCACTTGAATCCGACCATCGCATAGTTGTCATCGGAAATTTCATTGGTCAGATAATCATAGATCACCTGATAGGCATTGCGGCCGTAGAAATCGTCCGCATTGATAATGGCAAACGGGCCGTCCACAACTCCCTTGCAGGCAAGCAGCGCATGTGTGGTTCCCCACGGCTTTTCTCTTCCTTCCGGAACGGTAAAGCCTTCCGGAATATTCGTCAGTTCCTGATACGCAAACTTCACTTCCATCCCGCCGGCAGCGATCCGGTCTGTGAGCGCATTGCGGAACAGTTCTTCGTGCTCCCGTTTAATGATGAGAACTACTTTGCGGAATCCTGCACGATATGCGTCATAAATTGAAAACTCAATAATCGGTTCGCCGTGGCTTCCTACGCCGTCGATCTGTTTCATTCCCCCGTACCGGCTGCCCATTCCGGCAGCGAGAATGACTAATGTCGGTCCATTGCTCATAATGATTGACTGTCTCCTTTTTCTGAATGTATGTTCTAATTATAGCATTGCCCTGTTTCAGAGATTCATGAATTTGATATAATCCCTAACGGAAAGGAACTGCACGGATGAAACGTCTGATTCTCGCAAGCAAATCTCCCCGCCGGAAGGAACTTCTCGAAAAAACCGGGATCCCGTTTGACATTGACGCGGCGGAAATCGATGAAACGCTCAATCCGTCACTCTCCCTTTCAGATGCGGTCAGGGATCTTTCCCTCCGCAAGGCATCTGCGGTGCTGGAACGGCATCCGGATGCGGTTGTGCTCGGCAGCGATACGATCGTTGTCATAGATGATATGGTTCTCGGCAAGCCGAAGGACCGGCAGGACGCAAAGAACATGCTGGAATCGCTGTCCGGAAAGACGCACCAGGTTATCACCGGATTCGCGCTTGTCAGTGACCGGAAAACCGTTTCTGACGTCTCTGTGTCACATGTGACCTTTGCGCCGCTCAGCGAAGCGGAAATCGACACCTACCTCACATCCGGAGAAGCAGATGACAAAGCCGGCGCATACGGGATTCAGGGCCTGGCAGGAAAATTCATTACCCGGATTGAAGGCGATTATTACGCAATCATGGGCCTGCCTCTTTCGCGGGTTTATCAGGAACTTAAAAATATCAATTCCTATTGATAAAAACTGTTGTTTTGATAAAATAGAAAAGCAGTCGCCGCTTTAGTATAGTGGTAATACACATCCATGGTAAGGATGAGCGGGCAGTTCAATTCTGCCAAGCGGCACCATC
>CAJOLG010000133.1 GCA_905235315.1 uncultured Solobacterium sp.
GCAGCCTTATTCCAGGAAAGGATCCGGCATTCATCGAGCATGTTCTCAAGGATGTTCTGCTGATCTTCATTCACAAATGCGATGCACTTGTAGATGTCCTCACCCTTGTATTCCCCGATATCCGGAAGTTTGAACGCAACAGTCTTTGAGGTAGCAGCCGCATCCCGATCCACATGATTGATGTAGCTGTTGTCTTCCCCGTTGAGAATAAACGGAATATGGTTGGCCTGAAAGATGCGGACCAGAACATCGACTTCTTCTTTCGGGATCGGGAACCCGGCGAATTTTTCCCGGTTCTCGTCAACACAGAGCGAGCCGTTCAGCGTCAGGAATCCGTCGATCGGCAGATCGCCGACCGGCAGTTCACTGAGTTCCTGCTTGGAACGCCCGGTACAGATGATCAGCTTGATGCCTTTTTCATGGAGTTTCCAAAGCGCGTCTTTTGTGCTCTGCGGCACGCAGCGCTGTTTGATAGAGTAAAGGGTTCCGTCCACATCGAAGAAAATTACCCGTGTGTCAGCGACGGTGGAATACACATCATCCGAAATTGTGACGAAATCATTGAATCCGGTAAGCTTGAATACTTCCTGTACCGTATCGGAGACATTGGTCGCTGTAATCGAGATGTCGGGTTTTCCCTTTTTCAGTTTGATCAGTACCCGCAGACCGGAAGATGAGATGAAATCAAGTCTGCCCAGGTCGAATATAACGTTTTTGATATTTTCCGGAATATCATTGACTTCCTGTTCGAACTTCGGAGAGGATTCCGAATTGATCGCTCCGGTAATATCAAAGACCGCCGTTGAGGTTTCATCATTGATCGTTTTACGAATAATCAGCATACTTCAGTTCCTCTGTTTAATGTTTGAATACCATTATAGAATACCACTTCCCCATCCGTTTTTTCCGAGGTATTCTTCCGGGTTCCGTACTTCCCGCTTAATCCAGCTTTCTCAGGGCTGCTGCCGCAAGGAACGCAGTGAGGAGAATCCGGCAGAATATCTTCCCAGGCCCGGGTCATAGGTGTTTGGTATGATCCGCCGGTCCGGAACCATCGGGGCCGGTTTGTTTTCAGAACCGCCGCCCGAACCGTTCTTTTTCCACCTGGCAGTAAAGGTATGGGCTTCCGTAACGGTATAGGGATCGCCGGCTTCATATCTCGAGCCTTCCCAGTAATCGAAGGTATATCCCTGCCGGGAAGGACGCGGCAGGCGGATCACTTCTCCCCTGCTGTATTCAACCCGCAGGATACCGGTCTGCCCGTTGAGCGTGCCGCCGCTGAGATCGAAGGTGATGACGTACGTTTCCGGGTCAAGACGGGGAATGATCTCCGTCTTTGTCTGTGTTTTGAACACAGGATCACGGAATTCTGCCGTATAGGTCCGCTCTCCGTCTTCGGTCCTGGTCGGTTCTTTCGTCACTTCGGAAGTCGTCGTTGCCGTTTCCTGTACGGTATGTTTCTCACTTCTTGCGCAGACTGCGGAAGCAGAAACCGTACGGTTGTCTTCAGCCCATTCATAGATCGGTTCTTCCCAGTCGTGGCCAAGCGGCGGCTGTTCGGTTTCAATGCGTTCGAGAATTTCATCACAGCGGATACATCTTTGAATCCTGATTTCTGTCCACGTATCTGTGCAGGCGCTTTCCGGGATCGGTTTCACTTCCCATTCCCCGGCCTTGTGGCCGAGGGCCGGGATCGGTTCCGTATAGAAATGCGTATGATCGTTGCGGCAGGTATAGGTCCGTTCTCCGTTTTCGGTGCAGCTCGGCTCTTTCGTCACCGTTCCGTTGTCATAATCGTGTCCGGTTGCGGGAAGTTCCGTTTTTGTCTGACGGTTGATTCTTCCGCATCCGGTACAGCGTTCCGTTTCCACGATGAGGCCCGGTTCCGTACAGGTCGGGGGTGTCACCTCCCTTTCCGTCTCATACGTATGCTCGAGTTTCTCCGCATAGACGTTTTCTGTTGCGCCGCAGACCCCGCAGATATGATAGTAAAGACCCTCGCCTGTGCAGGTCGGTTTCACCAGCCAGACCGGTTCACCCCATGTGTGATCCTTGCGGTATGCCTGCGCAAATTTATATCCTCTGTCATAAGACCCGGTACTGTCATCCCACGCCTCCCACGCTCCGCAGTTCTGACAGATTCCGACCGACAGTTCGGTCCCGTATTGGAGACACGTCGCTTCCGTCTGCCAGAGCGCCTGTTTTTGGAAGACATGGGTTTGAATGCGGAGTTCCTTTTCGGTTGTTTCCGCCATTCCGTCATCCGTTTCAATAAACAGGTCCCCGCAGATCGAACAGACATAATGGGCTTTCATCCCGGTTTCCGGGCATATCGCTTCCCGTTCTTCCACATACTCCAGATTATGGTCATGGATTTCCCGTGTTCTCGTTTCTCCACAGAGCCTGCAGGTCCGGGTCTCCGTTCCGTCGCCGTTGTCTTCCCAGTTACTCCAGTCATGGCCCAAAGCCGGAAGAACTTCTTCGGTTGTGAGATCCATGTATTCATAGTCGTTGTAACAAATGACATACCAATGGGCCCTGCCCGGTTCGGTACAGGTCGGCGCAGTATCTTCAACCAGGTGACTGTCATCCAGTTTGAACTGTTCGATAAGGTATTGATACTGCGCATTGTTTACCAGCATCGGCCAGTGATAATGCTGCCACCTGGCATAGAGCGACATGGATTCCGTGACAGGATCATTAAAGTTATATTCTTCGGTCCATTCCGGGTCTTTATACCATCCCTGGAAGACGGCCGTATATCCTTCCGGACCCGGTTTGAATTCTTCTGCCCGTTCATTGTGCTTTACGTAGACGGAGAAATCCTTGCTGGGGCCGGTTTTGGTAGGATCATAGTTCACATAGGTGACGATGTGCAGTTGGTTGGAAATGACTGCTTCCCCATCCAGTTCGGAAACCACGTTCCCGGCATCACTGAAGAAGTTGCCGGCTGTTCCGTTTCCGCTGAGGCCGCGGCTGATAATGACCGGTTCCGTAAGTTCTGTCGGATCGAAGTATTTTTCGTCCGCTGTCATGACACCGATTCTTGCCGTATCAGCCAGCTCTCCTGTCACGTTGATGACCGGTCCGTCGGAAAGGATACCGGAGATATTTCCCCGTCTCAGATAGACATCGTCATTTACGTTATCCTGGATGATGGTATTTCCGGCAACGCTGAACGAATTGTTCCCCAGCATGGAATACCCGACAAAGACACCGCCGCCTTCGGTATCCGCGCTGTTGCCGGTGATTGTCACATTATCTAAAGCGACGGTATTTGAACCGGTGGTATCATCGATCCGGATTCCTCCGCCTTTCTCCGCATGGCCGCCGGTGACCGTTCCGTTTTTCAGTGTCAGAGAGCCCTTGTCCATCAGAAAGACACCGCGGTCGGTGGCGCTGTCCGCCCTGGCGTCGATCGTGTGTCCGTTCAGATCGATGATTACGGTTTTGTTTTTACTGATGACGAACGTTTCATCATCCGCTTCCGCCGTGACATCGGAAGGCAGTGTGACATTCAATACTCCGTATTCCGGGGTGGTATCGATCAACGCCTTAAGCTGACTCCAGGTGAACTCCGTTGCGGCTTCCATCACGAGATCCTTGTTCACGGCAATCGTCCCGACACCGGACGGATACAGTTTCCCGTCACAGTACCAGCCGTTGCCGGTAAAATCGCCAAGCCATTCATTGGGTCTGACGTTGGCGACAGAACCGTTCAGGTAGGTTTCGCTCTTCTGCAGTTCTCTGCCGTCAACAGTGGCTTTATACGTGATCGTACGGTATTGAAGATCGTCCGGAAAGTTTGTCTTCCACAGCATGGATACGCTGTCGTTTGTCACAAAATCAGAATAGACCCAGCCATAGAATTTTCCTTTATGGGAAAAGAGCGGATCGTCTCCCTTATAGATGAGTTTATTTACAACCTGAGCGGTATCCGCAGGACTGTCATCGAACGGAGCCGTGCTTGCGGAGGTATATACGATCCGGGAAAACGATCTGTGTGTACTCAGGTTTTTCGGCAGATCATTGTCTTTGATATAGACATTGTAAAAGTCAGTGATGGTTCTTGCCTTTTCCTCTTTTTTGATATTGTAGGTGTTTTCATAGAACATCAGGATATTGCCCACAGACACCGTACCGCCCCCGGTTTGCCAGAACCGCATGGAGTTTCCCATGACACCGTTTTTATCGTTTGCCAGTACGACAGCTTTCCCGCGCACTTCCCGGAGTGACGGCATCCTGTCTTCCATGTAAATATACCGGTCATAATCCTGCAGGATCTCCTTGATCCGCTTTAAAACGACCGCTCCGTCACTGTCTTTATTGTCGTATTCAGACTTGAGCGTGATGATGATTGTCTCCGAGGGATGTTCGCGCAGAAAACGGGTGACCGTGGACATCACGCTCTGTAAGGTGATGACATATCCTTCGTCATTCAGACAGTAATACAGAAGATCCAAATCGAAGATCTTATACGAACCGTGACATAACCGCAGATTGTTTTCATCGTAATTGTTGAGACCCTTTGTTTCATTGGTCAGCCGCAGATCCAGAAGTCTTACCCCGGCACTGAGCTGCTGTTCCAGCGTGAGATCCTGGGTGAGTGCACCGTATTCATACATGGAGCCAAACGCATGGTAGCACCAGACATTTCTGCACATGGTATCGTGGGTGCCGGGAATGTTGATCTCGCTCAAAAGACGGTCGCCGGAAATGCCGGACATCCAGTTTGTTCCGTTGAGTGTCTCAGGATCAACGTATTGATCGTATTCGGTACCGACCGGCACAAATTCCGCAATCAGATAATACGGCGCATTCGGGAGAACATAATTCAATCCGAACTGAAAATGATATTCCGCTTCGGTAGAAGAGATCCCGCTTTTTCTGGCTCCGTTTTCCGATCTGGAAATATGCCAGCCGCGGAATTCATAACCCGGTGCCGGCCTGGCAGTAACGACATGCGGACTGATCTGTGTTCGGTCCAGGTCTTTCCCGTCGCCCGCACCAAATTCGCCTCCGTCAAGGCTTACACTGCCGCAGGCAGTGGTCCCGTCCCAGGTCATGACCCCAAGATGGGCAATGATTTCACCTTCTGCGTTCACCTTTTGCGGCGCCATCGCCGCAAAAAGCACACATACAAAAAGAACGTTCAGGATTTTCTGTATCCGTGAACTGATCCGGTTCCTTCTGTATGCATTCCCGTTTTTCATTAAAGTTATTATATTTAGTCAGAAAGCCGGTGAAAAGATAAACCGGCGCATGAAAGAGCGGGATTCTGCCCATAAAATGCATGCCCCCTCGGTGTCTCAAAAACGGACATGCCCGCATGCGGGATCCGCAGAACCGAACAGGTCAAAACCCGGCTTTGGGCGAAGTACCGAAAATGAACAAAGACCAGTCAGATGTCTGGCTGGTCTGTTCGGGTTTGTTAGCGGGGAGAGCCCTGCTTACCGTGGAATCTCCCGGTTCTTAACTCCACTTTTTAAGGGCATATGCCGCAAGAACCGCCGTAACGGCTGCGCTCAGTAGTCCTGTAAGATATCTTCCCAGGCCCTGGTCATAGGTATTCGGTATGATCCGCTGTACCGGGACCGGAATCACCGGCGTCGGCTTCTTATCCGGTCCGCCGCCCGATTCGTTCTTTTTCCACACAGCCGTAAAGGTATGGTCTTCCGTAACGGTATACGTATCACCGGGATGACATTCGGGGCTTTCCCAGTACTGGAATGTATACCCCGCCCGTACCGGCGCTTCATGAATCGAGATCTCGGTTCCGCCGGGATACTCCTCGAGG
>CAJOLG010000134.1 GCA_905235315.1 uncultured Solobacterium sp.
GATGCAAGAGCCTTATATCCGCCAAAGCCCGCGTCATATTCCGCGACGACCTGACGCTTGAGTTCCATGGTGTATTGGGATTTAAATGCCATAATGATTCAATGCCAGCTTGATATAAAAAAAACACTCACTCCCCGAAAGGAGAGAGTGTTTTATAAAAGCCTGATAATTGCCGGGTCGCCCCGACAATTTTTTACAAACTAGTTAGCAGCTTTATTCAAGTTCAACAAACC
The DNA here is from genome assembly GCA_905235315.1 of uncultured Solobacterium sp. GTDB lineage: Bacteria > Bacillota_I > Bacilli_A > Erysipelotrichales > Erysipelotrichaceae > Bulleidia. The sequence continues at coordinate 234 of CAJOLG010000134.1, forward strand.
AGTAGTAAGCAAGCCTTCAGAATCAACAAGAGCTGTTCCGTATGCAGTTGCAACAGAACCTTCGTAGCCGTTAGCCTTTGTATTTGTCTTGACAAGTTTGAAAGCAAAGCTATCTGCATAATAATCAATCTTCTTAGAGCCGTTTGCCTCAAGAGCTGAGTTGTAAACTGGAGTTGTAATCTCAGCAGAGAAGTCATGGTCAGCAGAGCCTTTGTATGTTCCTGCTGTATTATCCCAAGAGATTGGAACAGTAATTTCATTCCATTCTGTTGTTACGCTGTCGATGTTATTTACAGATGATTTCTTAAGAACCTTAGCGTAGTAAAGTTTGTAAGTGTAAATATCCTTCTCGTAGAGATTCGTATCATCAGTTACACCAGTGTCAATTGTGAATTTGAAGCTGTTAGCTGTAGCATTAGCTGCGATTGAGAACTCGTTATTAATTGTTGTAGAAACAGAAGCGGAATCAGTTGTTGCAACCCAACCAACATAGTTTTCTTTGCCTTCCTGCTTAACTGTGTAGAGGAATACAACCTTAGAACCAAGAGCGACGTTCTTAACGATTGCAGCGTATTGTGTATAGTCAGCAGATGGAACAACTGGGAGTAATCCTGAATATATTCATCTCCGGCAGAGAACAGCGGGGAAACATTCAGGCCGGAAGCTTCTTCGATCAGTGCGACTTCCTGTGAAGCCGGATCGGACAGCGGTGTATCTGCGCCGGAAAGGCGGTACGCCACGGAGAAGATATCGAGATTGCGCTGGGCAGCGGCCTCAAAGGGGGTTCCCTGAAGGGCAGAACACTGCGTGCGGGTTTCTTCCAGGAGTTTTCCGCTCATTGTGTTCAGGCGGTCCCGAAGGAACTGCCGCTCCGCATTCTTCTGCAGATAGGCATAATACAGATGATATGCATGAAGAAGGGAATCGGTTGTGACAAAGTTGGCTTTGTAGGAATACCGGTTTTCTTCATAGAGCTCATGAAACTCAAAGCCATAGATGGACCCGACCGCAAACAGATTTTTGCGCAGGTCATTTTTGAGGTCCTCAGACAGATAGAACCGTTCGATATTTACAACATTGGAAAAGTCATCCGCAAGCGTATAGTCCGGTACTGCGGGCGTGACAGAAGTCTGATAGGAAAGCTGTGACGGGCTGAGAAACGAAGGGCGCGCAGCGGCGGATATCGCTTGCGGGCCGGCTTCGGTTTCTTCCGGCGCAGAAAGAGATTGATTCGCACATCCGAAAAGTGTAAGACAAAGCGTAAAGCACAGTGCTGCTTTTGGGTTGAATGATCTTCTGAACATAGGATTATTCCTCTCTGTCTTCAGTATATCAGAACGGGCGGTAAAGAAAGCGGGCCCTTACGGCATCCGCACAGGCCCGCTGTGCGGAACCGTTGGAAGAAGGAATGGATGATATATATTTATATAAAATTTTGATTGACGGATGTCCTTAATTTGCCTATGATTGAAACGCACACGCTTTTTGTGTGCGCATGCGTGGGAGGGTGAGCAGCTCATCCGTTTACCACTGCATGTGGACTTTCTAACAGAAAAGGAGGAATGCCACATGGCAAAGAAAGTTGCAAAGATCTGTAAACTTCAGTTCCCTGCAGGCGGCGCAAAACCGGGACCTGCACTCGCTTCTGCCGGCATCAACATGCCGCAGTTCTGCACCGCGTTCAATGACGCAACCAAAGACCGCAAGGGCGATATCGTTCCTGTCATCATCACAGCGTATGAAGACAAGACATTCGACTTTGTGATCAAGACAACACCGGCTGCGGTTCTTCTCAAGAAGGCAGCGGGTATTGACAAGGCAAGCGGAACCCCGAAAACGGTCAAGGCCGGAAAGATCACAGAAGCACAGCTTCGTGAGATCGCCGAGTACAAGATGCCGGACCTCAACGCCAATGACGTTGAAGCAGCGATGCGTATCATCGCCGGTACTGCCCGCAATATGGGTATTACCATTGAAGGATGGGAGGCATAATCATGGCAGGAAAGAAATATGCGGCAGCGCTTGCCAAGATCGACCGTCAGAAGACCTACGATTATCAGGAAGCGATCAAGCTTGCGAAAGAGACAAGCACCACAAAGTTTGATTCCTCGGTTGAGGCATGCTTCAACCTGAACATTGACCCGCGTCAGGCGGAACAGAATATCCGCGGCGCGATGGTTCTCCCGAACGGCACCGGTAAAACCCGCAAGGTTCTTGTGATTACACAGGGTGCCAAGGAAGAGGAAGCGAAAGCGGCCGGCGCAGATTATGTCGGCGGTAAGGACATGCTGGATAAGATCCAGGGCGGATGGTTCGATTTCGATATCATCGTAGCCACACCGGATATGATGGGCCAGCTCGGTAAGCTCGGTAAGCTCCTCGGCCCGAAAGGCCTGATGCCGAACCCCAAGACAGGTACCGTTACACCGAACGTTGCACAGGCGATCGAAGAGATCAAAAAGGGTAAAGTTCAGTATCGTACCGACAAAGACGGCAACGTCAACGTACTGATCGGAAAGTGCTCCTTCTCCGATGAAGCGCTGGCACAGAACTTCAAGGCTCTGTACAACCAGATCCTCAAGATCAAGCCGGCTACCGTCAAGGGTGCTTACATCAAGTCCGTCACCGTTGCGACCACAATGGGCCCGGGCGTCAAAGTCACAGTAGAGTAATCAGACCCGACAGCGAATCTGTAACAGCACAGGTTCGCTTTTTTATATCCGACCCTCCCTGCAGGAACGGGCCGGGGCGTATTATAATGATATACAGGAAACCGGAAGCCGCATTGCGGCATCCGGTGCTGGAACGAAGATAATCAGACTGGAATATTTATGAACTTACAGGAATTATTGGAAAAAGACCGGGAGAAACTCCTGGCCTCCCTGCGGCAGGCAGGCACGCCCGATCAGGCAGTTCCGGTGATTGAGTCGGAATATGACCGGATTCTTTATCAGTACAATGAGCAGTGCAGCGATGAGTATGAACGCCGCTGCGCTTCGATGATCCTGCAGTCGGCACGGATCTCCGCTCCGCTGATCGATTCGATCGGTGAGACCAAAATATGGGAACAGGGCGGCAAGCTCATCAGCGGGGAGTCAAAGAAAGTGCGGGGCCCGGCAATCCTGCTGATCATTGCGGGAATCGTGCTCGTACTTGCCTCGGCTGCCGTGATCGCGGGACCGGAAGTGGCGCTGAACAAAGTATTTGCCATGCCGGCATCTGCGGGAGCGCTTGCGCTCGGCATCGTCTTTCTGTTCCTTGCCGGACTCTTTTTCCGCAAAACCACAAAGGCCTCCTACAGTGAAAAAGAACTGAAGGCAGAGCCCCGGATCGATGCCGAAAAGATCTGGCGCACCATGCATGCGGCGGTGCTGGTCGCAGACCGGAATATCACCGATGCGTTGGCCGCAAGGAAGAACGAAGAAGCCAAAAACGGAAAGGATCCCGAAGAGGAAAAAACCGATCTTGCGCTGTACAGCGATCTCCTCGAAGCCCAGCTTTCCAAAGATGGGGAATATGCCCTGGATCAGATTTCCAAAGTTCCTTTCTACCTGCATCAGAAGGGAATTGAGACCATGGAATTCAATGAAGAGCACCGCAGCTGGTTTGATGTGATTCCGGGTGAGAAGAAGGAAACGATCCGCCCGGCGCTTGTCAGAGACGGCCGGCTGCTGAAAAAAGGAATTGTGTCAGGAGACTACTGATGGAACGGTTCTATGGATTTGATCTCGGAGACGCGGAGTCCGCGGTCTCCCGGCTGGAGAAAAACAGCGACGTACCGCCGACGGTTCTTGAAATCGAAGGCGTGCGCAGTTTTATTACGGCGTATGCGGCCCTGTCCGACGGCCAGCTGCTGATCGGGGAGAATGCATGTTACGCAAAGGATGCGAGAAAGCGGAAGCTTCGCTTTAAATCAAAGTTCCTGAGTGATCCTGCGGCAGAACAGGATATCCGCAGTTTTGCGGCGGGGGTGCTCGGCATCCTGTACACCAGCGGCCAGCTGCTGCGGAATGATGACACCGCCTGTTTCTACATCGGCTGCCCGGCCGGCTGGAATTTCAATGACCGGGAACGCTACCGCAGTATTTTTGAACAGTTCCTCGACGCCCTTTGAAGTGAAGGAATAATCTGTAATATAGTCATTTTCATTTTTAACAAGCTCCGTCTTGGACATGATGTATTTGCTCAGCAGATAAAGAGCCCTGTCTACCGTGGTGTCGGTTGTCACTTCCGTCCCGCCGGTGATGTAGTTGATGACATCTGCGAGAAGAAAGGCTATCGCTTCGTCCTCGTTACTTGCCGTACCTTCTTCCATATAACGTCCGATTGCGTAGTCAAAAATGGAAAAGACACCTGCTTTGATGGTGTTATCCTGATCCGCTGTCCATACACTGAGATCCGCAATGATTGCTTCATTCATGCCATAGATGGCTGCCAGGGCCTGCATAATTTCCTGGGCGCCGCTTTCGACATAAGTTTTGCTGGTGGGTGCCAATCTTGTGAGTCCACTGACTCGCGCTCGGAAAAACTCTCCTTGCGTGAGAGAGCCTGCATTAGGATCATCGATAAATTCCAAAGTATCGAGGTCAAAGATCTTCCAAGAGAAATTTGCCTCGTCGCCATTCATATAGG
>CAJOLG010000135.1 GCA_905235315.1 uncultured Solobacterium sp.
CGGCCTGGTATTCGGGGCGGTTTATCTGCGCAGCCAGGATGCATTCTCCATCATCCTTCTGCATTTCCTGATTGATTTTTCCAACCGGTTCTTTACCGGCAGCAGCACCGAGACCCCTGTTCTTATGATCGCTGTCTTTGCGGTTCTGCTGGTGCTGGAAGCGGCATACGCCTTCCTGCTGGTAAGGGGAACGAACGCGAAGAACTGACCCGGAACATATCCGGACTGCACAGACAAACAGTATCCGCATCCGGATACTGTTTTCAGACGGCGGTCTTTCCGCAATGTCTGATATGATAAAAGAGATCGATAAAAACAGAAGTTTTAAGGAGGCTGCCATGAAGTTAATACCGAGTTTTACCGTAGATCATACAAGAATCGTTCCGGGAATCTTTACCAGCAGAACGGATACGCTGGCGGGGCAGACAATCACCACATATGACGTGAGAGTAACCAGACCCAACATAGAACCCGGCATCGATCCGGCTTCCATGCATACGCTGGAACATCTGATCGCCACCTATCTGAGAAACGATCCCGACTGGAAAGAGGAAATCATTTACTGGGGGCCGATGGGCTGCCTGACCGGGTTTTATCTGATCATGAAGGGAGACCGTGAACCGAGAGATGTCTATGATCTCGTTCTCCGGGCATTCCGTTCGGTTGAGAAGGCAGAGGAAATTCCGGGCGCGTCTCCGGAAAACTGCGGGAATTATCTGCTGCACAACCTTGGCATGGCAAAGTGGTATGCCGCAAAATTTGCGGATTATCTGACGGAGAATGCGGGCAGGCCGGAGATCTTTGAATATCCCGGTGCCCCGCGGCCTGTGACAGACGACGGCCGTCAGTTCTTTGATTCGTAAGCAGAAAACCGCGTTTGTTTCGTGTACCTGCGGTACAACGATGAAAGGACACAGCAGCTTATGCAGAAGAAAACCACAATTCTGTTTGTATGCCACGGCAATATCTGCCGCAGTCCGATGGCGGAATTTGTCATGAAGAAACTGGTGGCGGATGCCGGGCTCGAAGCGGAATTTGAAATTGCGTCTGCCGCGACCAGCACGGAAGAGATCGGGAATCCGGTGTATCCTCCGGCAAGACGGAAACTGGTGGAACACGGAATCTCCTGTGCCGGGAAAACCGCAAGGCAGATCCGTCCGTCGGATTACGAACAGTATGAGTATCTGATTGGCATGGATGAAGCCAATCTCCGCAATATGCGGCGGGTATTCCGGGGAGACCCGGAACACCGGGTATCGTTACTGATGGATTATACATCCCGGCCCGGAAGTGTTGCGGATCCCTGGTATACCGGAGATTTTGAGGCCACCTGGATCGATGTTCTGGAAGGCTGTACCGGCCTGCTGGAAGAGATTTCCGTAAGACGCTGAATTCAGACGGTTCACCCCATTCATACTCAGAAGAAGAAAAGCACAGCTGGATTCAGCTGTGCTTTGCGTACCATGTATCCGGGATGTTATCCGTTTGCGGCAGGGGATTCCGCAGGCGCTTCTTCGCTGCCTTCTGCGGGTTCTGCCTCCGGCTCTATGAGAAGGTTATGCCAGTCGGTGGAGGAAAGAATGTCTTCCGAAGGGATATTGGTTTCATCCGACCACGGCTTGAGATACAGGCTCCAGAATTCATCGTAGGTCATGCCGGTTTTTGTGACGGCCTGCGCAAGATCCTTGCCGAGGTACCGGTAATGCCAGGATTCGTATTCGTATCCGGTAATATCTTCTTTGCCTTCCGGATACCGCAGGATCCATCCGTAATCCGCACAGTTGAGGGAAGCCCAGATGAAGGCACTGGTTTCACTGAAGTCCTTGCTTTCTTCACCGGTTGCGGTCACATCCACGGTAAGACCGGTCTGATGTTCGGAGAAGCCGGGACGTGCGCTTTCACGGTCGGCCTGTTCCTGACCGTGCGCAAGAACGTAATTGTCATACAGCGTTTTCTGCGCATCATAGGGGCGGTAGGCGCTGATCGCATAGAACGCAAGCCCGAGCTCACGCCCTGCGGCCGCCCATTCTTCCATGGCATCCGCTGCTTCCTTTGAAAGTCTCGCGCCGGCAGAACCGCACTGCACGGAGAGATCCGTGAGATTCGGCGGCACATAGCTGCCGTCCAGATACCAGGTTTTATTCACCAGCATGGAGCTGTCACTTGGATTGGCCGCATAGGTCTGTTCATACGGCCTGCGGTAGGAGTTGGAGAGCACGAAGGTCGTGCGGTTATTCTCCGGATGATTGAGACAGTCATCGATATAGTTCTGCTCGATCAGCTGGTAATCATATACCAGGAGCGGAGTCAGCTCGACAAAGCGGAGGTTCTTGTACAGATTCAGAATCTGGTCTTCTTCATACCCGATATCCCGCAGCCGGTTCACCATCAGAAAGTCGGTGTTGTCGAGATACTTTTCTCCCTCGATCACGGTATACAGCTCGAGATAATCCGTGTTGACGGTATTTGATTTCAGGCAGGACGCAAGATAATCGCTGTACCACTCATTGTCGATGAGGGTTTTCGCAAGCTTCTGTTCCCGGATCGCCGCAATGGCTTCTTTGTCATAGCCAAGCTTTTTCAGTTTGCTTGTCTCAACCGAGCGCGGAATGGTGATCAGACAGATCAGCGCAATCACGCCCGCAAGCACAAACCACACTTCCTTCCGGACCCGTTTCAGACCGATAAGAAAGGACCTGAACTCAAACTTCCGGGGATCGAAACGGAACTTCAGCTTCTTCCGTTTCTTTTTCTTTCCGGCAGACTTGGTTCCGGCATTGCTTTTTACGTTGGGGTTGTTCCAGGGGAGAACAAGCCGGTACTTTTTCCGTTTCTTACGTTTTTTTGTTTCAGAGGTTGTCATACTGCTCCTTAAATGCGGCCCATGCGCCGTCTTCCGGCGGGCGGGAGATAAGACATACCGGTTCTTTTGTGACCGGGTGAGGAAATTCGAGCTGATACGACCAGAGGGCAATCTGCCCCTGTCCGGGAGCGGGGTTGTAACGCTGGTCATAACAGAGCGGTGTGCCCCGGGAGGCAAACTGCACGCGGATCTGATGACTGCGCCCGGTTTCGAGCCGGATGCGCACCAGTGCTTTTCCATCGTTCACCGCAAGGGTTTCATAGGAAAGCGCAGAGCGTTTTCCGTGTGCTTCATCCGTGACGCTTACCATGTTGGTCTTCCGGTCTTTCACAAGGTAGTCCGTAAGCTCTCCCTGCAGCGGATCCGGAATGCCGTCAAGCACCGCAAGGTAGGTTTTTTTCATGGCATGCGTGCGTACATTGTCCGAAAGCCGGGATGCGGCTTTGGATGTGCGCGCAAAGATCATCGCTCCGCCCACCGGCCGATCCAGCCGGTGCACCAGACCGAGATACACATTTCCCGGTTTATGATAGGTCTCTTTCAGATATGCCTTACAGGCACTCAGGAGATCCGGATCCCCGCTGTCATCGGAATTGACCGGCATATTCACCGGCTTCTCCACGCCCAGCAGGTGGTTGTCTTCATACAGAATCTTAATCATTGCGCTCCCATCTTCCGTAGATGCCGCACGGCAGATACAGATCACGCTCTGCGATCGGCAGGGCGACTTCGCCTGCGGATATGGTTCCGCCGGCCTTCCGGTTACGGAAGAGAACTTTCATGAGATCTTCCAGCACCACGGAGGAGAACCCGGTGGTATAGCCGTTGATCAGAAAGAAGAGACCGTTGTCGTCAAAGATATCAAGACATGCGCTGATCAGATGCGGCAGTTCCTTTTCCAGCTTCCAGAGCTCCCCGCCCGGACCTCTTCCGTAAGAGGGCGGATCCATCAGGATGCCGTGATAGGTACGGCCGCGGCGCTTCTCACGCTCGACGAACTTGAGGCAGTCATCCACAATGAAGCGAATCGTCCGGTCTTCCAGATGCGAAAGATCACGGTTTTCCTTTGCCCACGCGACCATTCCCTTGGCCGCATCCACGTGCACGACTTCCTTTGCGCCGGCAGCTGCGCACGCCATGGTGGCGCCGCCGGTATAGGCAAACAGATTCAGGATGCGGAGATCCTCATCCCGGTGCGTCCGGATCAGACTGCTCATCCAGTCCCAGTTGACCGCCTGTTCGGGAAACAGACCGGTATGCTTGAATCCGGTCGGGCTTACCTTGAAGGTAAGGCCGTGATAGGTCACGGTCCAGGATGCCGGAAGTTTCTTCCGGTACTCCCATTCCCCGCCTCCGCTTGAGGAGCGGTGATAAACCGCATCTGCGTTTTTCCACATCCGGTTGGATGCGTCAGCCGGCCAGATCGCCTGGGGGTCGGGACGGCGGAGAATAATGCCGTTCCACTGTTCCAGTTTCTCGCCGCCGCCGGCGTCAAGACAAGTATAGTCTGTCCATTGATCGGCCTTTAACAGCATACCGTTCCTCCTGTTCTTACCGGCACTCATTATATCATGGGGCGCCCGCTTTCTTTCAACGCGCGCGTGGTATAATAATGACCATTGTGAACAGGCGGGGGAAAGGATGCGGAATATGGCAGATCTCAGCGAACTGAATGAAGAACAGAGAGAGGCAGTGCTCTCGGATTATAAATATCTGCGGATCGTTGCGGGTGCCGGCTCGGGTAAGACCCGGGTGCTGACCATGCGGATCGCCCACCTTATCCAGGATATGGGCGTATGGCCTTCCAAAATCCTTGCGATCACGTTCACCAATAAAGCGGCCAATGAAATGAAAGACCGGATCCGGAAGATGCTGGCGGAGGAGAACTCCCAGGCATGGATCTCCACGATTCATTCCCTCTGTGTCCGCATCCTGCGGGAAGATATCCTTGCGATGGGCTGGCCGCGCAATTTCACCGTACTTGATGCGGAGGA